>JAJQBF010000141.1 GCA_021203425.1 Clostridiales bacterium
AATTTGCTGGTAAATAGAAATATGTAAAGAATAACTTTTCGTGCGTTCGTCCTGGTGACGGGGCTTGAGGCAGGCGCAAACGATTATCTTACAAAGCCCTTTAATTCAAAGGAGCTTATAGCAAGAATAAAAGCGGTAAGCCGTGTACAAACCTTTCAAAACCACCCAAGACTGAATTTCGGCAACGTCACAATAGACAGGGTAACCTTTGAGCTTTCAACCCCTACGGGAGGGCTGAGACTTGCAAACAAGGAGTTCCGTATGCTTGAGCTTATGATGACGAACCCCAAAAGCCGAATATCGGCTGACAGATTTATTGAAAAAATCTGGCAAAACGATAAAGAAACCGAAAAAGGTATTGTAAATATATACATATCTTATTTAAAGAAAAAGCTGGAATTTTTGAATGCGGATATTAAAATAGCGGAAGTCAACAATTCCGTTTACGGATTGGAGCCGTCAAAATGATTAAAAAACTGAGAATAAAGCTTATCGGGGTGAGTATGCTGTCGCTGTTTTTGGTTTTAACCATAATAACGGGAACGGCAAATTTGCTGAATTATAAAGCGGTTACTGACGATGTGGATATTTTGCTTTCGATACTTGCCGAAAACGAGGGTACATTTCCCCTTATGTTTGAAAACCGCCAGAGAGAAGAATTTCTTGAGTCTCCCGAGCTGCCCTATGAATCCCGTTATTTTTATATTGTGCTTGACAATGACGGAGAAATTTTGTCTACAAACATAGACTGGATTGCGGCGATAGACGAGTCGGCGGCGTCGGAGTATGCAAAAGCCGTATGGAAAACAAACAAGGACAGGGGCTTTCTTAAAGACTACAGATATATTATAAGCCGAACAGATTATGAAACATATGTGGTTTTTCTTGACTGCCGAAGAAGTTTAAGCAATGCAAAGTCTTTCTTAATAGCCAGTATAATTACTTCTGTTGCCGGTTGGTTTGCCGTTTTAATACTTTTGACTCTTCTTTCGGGAAGAATTGTAAGACCCTTTTCGGAGAACTATGAAAAACAAAAGAGGTTTATTACAGACGCAGGCCACGAGCTTAAGACACCACTTGCCATTATAAACGCAGATGCCGAAGTGTTGGAAATGGATATAGGGGAGAACGAGTGGCTTAACGATATACACAGCCAGACAAAGCATATGGCAGAGCTTACAAACAGCCTTATTGTTCTTTCCAGAATGGAGGAAGACGATACACCGAGAGATGTATCGGAGTTTTCCCTTTCGAAAGCGGCGGCGGAAACAGTAAACTCCTTTAAGGCTCCGGCAAAGGCACAGGGAAAGACCCTTGAAAGCGACATTGACGAAAATATTGTTATGAAAGGTGACGAGAAAGCTGTTCGCCGCCTTATGGGAATACTCCTTGACAATGCCGTAAAATATTCGGGAGAAGAGGGAAAAATTTCCTTAAGTCTTAAGGAAACAAGAAGAACTCTCCGCCTTTGTGTGTATAATACGGCGCCTTGTGTAAAGAAAGAAAATCTGCCTTATCTTTTCGACCGTTTTTACAGAACGGACAGCTCAAGAAATTCCGAAACAGGGGGCTACGGCTTGGGGCTTTCGATTGCGGCGTCTACGGTCAAACTTCACAAGGGGAAAATTACGGCATCAACGGAAGACGAAAAATCACTGCTTATTACGGTTACTTTCCCGATTTAAAATTTGAACGGAGGAATATAAATGACATATGAAGAATATTACGGAGATATGCTGCCTGTTTTAAAACAGACGGAAAAATATTTGCTGGATTTGATAAACAAATTTCAAACCGAAAACCCGTTGGAAGGGGTAGAGCCTATAATCTACTGTACGTCCAGAATAAAAGCTCCCGAAAGCCTTAAAACAAAACTGGAGCTTAACGGTTATTCGGCTGACAGGGAAACCGCCCTCAGGGAAATGCACGATATTGTAGGCATAAGGGTGATATGTTCTTTTGCAGATGATGTTTACGATGTTGTAAACTGGCTCTGCGGAAGGGAAGAATTTGAAGTGGTTACACAAAAAGACTACATAGCCCGCCCCAAGCCAAACGGCTACCGCTCTTACCACCTTATTTTAAATCTTAAGGAAGGAGCCGGAAAGGGACTTAAGGTCGAAATTCAAGTCAGAACCATAGCCACCGATTTTTGGGCAGCTCTTGAACACCAGATAAAATATAAGCACGATGTGAAAAACGAAAAAATGATAAGAGAAGAGCTTAAGAGATGTGCAGATGAAATTGCCTCTGTGGATATGTCTATGCAGACAATCAGAGATATTATAAGAGAAGAAAGCTGAAAAAACGGACTTCTGCGGTTATTTTTGCTGCGGAAGTCCGTTTTCTGAAAGATGATTTAATTTTCATTAAGCATACATTAATTTTCCTTTTGGTTCGGGAATTTTTTCTCCGTACATTAAAGCTGTTTCTATCCATTCTTTGATTACTGTTTCGGTGTTGTTTACTGTTTCCTGCAGCGTTTTTCCGTCCGACATACATCCGGGGAGTTCGGGAACTTCCGATATATAGCTGTTGTCTTCGTCTGACCAATAAATTATAATTTCATATTTAGGAATATTCATAGAAATTTACCTCCTAAACGATATTTTAATATTATTCTTCTGATTTGCTTTACTTGATAAGGTTTTGCTTTATTTCCGTTTGGCTGAATATTTATTATTTCGGAAACATCTTCTTTTCTATATATAAAGTGATCGCCTTTTACTCTTTCATCGAACTGTAAAGCTTTTAATATATTTTGCAAATCTCTGAATTTGATGTTTGAATCTTTGCTGCCTGACAGAATATCAAGTAAAATTTTATCATTCATATTTTCACCGCCTAAATACAGTATAGCATATTTCCGCAGATGATACAAGAAAAATGTATTAGGTTTATTTCCGTTCGGCTGTTTTATACTTTACACAAATTTTATTTGTAAAGAGAGAAAAAATATGGTATACTTTATATATTGGGGTTTTAGTAAGGAACAACTTTTTACCTTATTATTCTAATTCGGAAAGAAGGGTATTTATGAAAGAAGACAGGAATTTTGAAGAGCTTTTTTCGCTTTTTAAGGAACGGAAATTTGCGGAATTTAAGGAAAATCTTATAAAGCTGAATGAAGTTGACGCAGCTTCTTTCATATGTGAAACCGATGAGGAAAACAGACTTCTTATTTTCAGAATGCTGCCTAAGGATATATCCGCAGATGTTTTTTCAAATCTGCCTATAGAGGTTCAGCATTTCATAATAAAGAGCATTTCCGATAAGGAAGTAACCCTTATTATAGAAGACCTTTTTGTAGACGATGCTGTAGATATGCTTGAGGAACTGCCGGCGACGGTTGTAAAAAGGGTTCTTCGGGTGGCTCAGCCCGATACAAGAGAAGTTATAAACAAGTTTTTGAAATATCCCGAAAATTCCGCCGGAAGTGTTATGACGGCTGAGTATATTGCCTTAAAAAAGCACATGACAGTAGAACAGGCAATAGCATATATCCGCAAAAACGGTGTGGATAAAGAGACGATTTATACTTGTTACGTCACAAACGATACAAGGGTTTTGGAAGGGGTAGTTTCTTTCAGAGAACTTATTATGAACTCCTACGAAACAAGCCTTGAAGATATAATGGACACGAACGTCATAAAGGCGGTAACCACAGACGACAGAGAAGATATTGCGGCGGCATTTAACAAATATGACCTTATTGCTATGCCCGTTGTTGACAAAGAAAACAGACTTGTGGGTATAATAACCGTTGACGATGCCGTTGACGTTATGGAACAGGAGGCAACAGAGGACTTTGAAAAAATGGCGGCTATGCTGCCCAGTGAAAAGCCTTATCTTAAAACAAGCGTTTTCAAGCTTTCCGCAAACAGAATCCCATGGCTTTTGGTTCTTATGATAAGCAGTATGCTTACAGGGGGAATTTTGGCAGCCTATGAGGAGGCTTTTGCAGTTATGCCTCTTCTTGTTACATTTATGCCTATGCTGACAGACACCGGCGGAAACGCAGGCAGCCAAAGCTCCACAATGATTATAAGAGGTATGGCTGTCGGCGAAATTAAGGGAAGTGACTTTTTAAAGGTTTTTTGGAAGGAACTGAGGGTTGCTCTTATTTGCGGCACTGCTCTTGCGGCTGTAAACTTTATCCGCCTTCAAATAACAAACCCGGGAAATATTATGGCTGTTGTTACCGTAGTAGTCAGCCTTTATGTTACAGTAATTTTGGCAAAAACAATAGGCGGTCTTCTGCCTATGGCGGCGAAAGCCATAGGGCTTGACCCGGCGCTTATGGCGGCACCCCTTATAACAACGGTTGTAGACGCTGTAAGCCTTATAATTTACTTTAGATTTGCGGTTATGATTTTGCATATTTAAGAAATATGCAAAAATAACATAAAAAACAATATTTTAACTAAAAGGATGTGATTTTTGAATGGACGGTCGAAGTCGAAAAACCGAAAACGAACATAACGGTTATCATGAATACGGCCGTTTTATGTTCTGCTTTCGGTAAAAATAATACATCGAAAGGAGAATAACAATGACAGAAACCACAAATTTTGAATTTTTGCTTTCACTTTTGAATGACAGAAAATTTGCCGAGCTTAAGGAAAATCTTGTTGAAATGAACGAGGTGGATATAGCTGCTTTCATATGTGAAACGGAGGACGAGGAAAACAGGTTAATCATTTTCAGAATGCTGCCTAAGGATATATCCGCAGATGTTTTTTCAAATCTGCCTA
>JAJQBF010000150.1 GCA_021203425.1 Clostridiales bacterium
ACGGATATCTTTTTGTTATGTTTATGATTATTTTAATTATGCGTATAGTTGCTGAAACAAGCACAGCAATTGCATAAATATCATAAATAATCTTTATCATAGACAACTTCACTCCCTTCTCACATAATCCCGAAAGTAAATACTTAAATCATAAGCATCGTCTCCTTCTATGTAATTAGGAAGGTAAAGGGTAACCACCGGCACTCCCCTTTGCGGCAGAGTAAAAGCAAAAACTTTTTCCGCCCGAATCCTTTCTGTAAAAACAAAACGGATTCTTGAAATAAAGTATAACACAGTAATACACAGAAAACAACAAAAATTTCCGAAAAATAAATAAAATTCTTTTTTTCTTTGAAAAAATTATCTATGTTTTGCTCATTTAAAAGATGTTGACTTTATTCAGAGCCTATATTAAAATATTAATACGAGATAGGAGGATAAAAGATGACAGACGACAGAAAAAACGAAGGACTTTCCCTTTTGGGAAATAAAAATATAAAATACCCCGAAGATTACAACCCGGGGCTTTTGGAAACATTTACAAACAAACACCAAGACAACGATTATTTTGTGAAATTTAACTGCCCCGAGTTTACAAGCCTTTGTCCAATTACAGGTCAGCCCGATTTTGCTACGATTTACATTTCATATGTTCCCGATGTGAAAATGGTTGAAAGCAAGTCATTAAAGCTTTACCTTTTCAGTTTCAGAAACCACGGCGGCTTTCATGAGGACTGTGTTAATATAATAATGAAGGATTTGATAAAGCTCATGGAGCCTAAATATATTGAGGTTTGGGGAAAATTCACCCCTCGGGGAGGAATTTCAATCGACCCCTACTGCAACTACGGCAAAAAAGGCACAAAGTGGGAGAAGGCTGCCGAAAACCGTTTGTTAAACCATGATTTATATCCCGAAAAAATTGACAACAGATAAGAAAGAGGTGAGATTATGGCACAAATAATTAAAAAAGACGGAACACTGGAAGAGTATGACCGCAGAAAAATAATTGCAGCCGTTACAAAATCAGCCGAGAGAGTTATGTATAAATTCAAGGCTTATGAGCTTGCGGCAATATGCTCCCCGGTTGAATATAAAATACAGGCAAATTTCCTTGACAAAATACCTATTCAGACTATGCATAATCTTGTGGAAAGCGCTCTTGAGGAAATTGAGCCGAGAGTGGCCAAAAGCTATAAGGACTACAGAAATTATAAGGTTGATTTCGTGCATATGCTTGATAATGTTTACAGAAAAGCCCAGTCGGTTATGTACATAGGTGATAAGGAAAATTCAAACGCAGACTCAGCCCTTGTTGCTACAAAAAGAAGTCTTATTTATAACCACTTAAACAAAGAACTTTATAAGAAATTCTTTTTGACTACAGACGAGCTTCAGGCCTGTAAGGACGGCTGTATTTATATTCACGATATGTCAAGCCGAAGAGATACTATGAACTGCTGTCTTTTCAATATGTCGGAGGTTTTAACCGGCGGCTTTGAAATGGGCAATTTGTGGTATAACGAGCCGAAAACTCTTGACACTGCCTTTGACGTTATAGGCGATGTTGTGCTTTCTGCAGCATCACAGCAGTACGGCGGCTTTACTGTTCCCGAAATAGATAAAATATTGGAGCCTTATGCCCAAAAGTCCTATAAAAAGCATAAGGACGACCTTACCACCTTTTTAAAGGAAACAAAGGAAGAGCTCACTGACGAGGATATGGCTGCAATAGAAAAAACAGCCCTTAAAAAGCTTAAAAGAGAGTTTGAACAGGGCTTTCAGGGGCTTGAATATAAGCTGAACTCTGTAGGCTCAAGCAGGGGAGATTATCCCTTTATAACAATTACTCTTGGTTTGGGAAGAAAGCTCTTTGAAAAAATGGCATCAATTACTGCTTTAGAAGTTCATATGGGCGGTCAGGGTAAACCGGGAAGCAAAAAGCCCGTACTTTTCCCCAAAATTGTATTTCTCTATGATGAAAGTCTTCACGGAGAGGGCTGTGAGCTTGAAGATGTTTTTAATGCCGGTGTTGAATGTTCAATGAAAACAATGTATCCGGACTGGCTTTCTCTTACTGGGGATTCCTATGTTGCCGAAGCTTACAAGAAATACAGTGTTGTTATAAGCCCTATGGGCTGCCGTGCTTTTCTTTCCCTTTGGTTTGAAAGGGGCGGTCAAAAACCGGCAGACGAGAATGACAAGCCCGTTGTTGTGGGAAGATTTAATCTGGGGGCAATTTCTCTTCACCTTCCTATGATATATGCAAAAGCACAAAAGGAAAGCAGGGATTTTTACGAGGTTCTTGACTATTATCTTGAAATGATAAGAGGGCTTCACAAGAAGACAATAGAATATATAGGTGAAATGAAGGCGTCCACAAACCCTGTTGCTTACTGTGAGGGTGGTTTTTACGGCGGACACTTAAAGCCTACAGACAAAATAAAATCTATTTTAAAGCCCTGTACAATCTCCTTCGGTATAACAGCTTTGAACGAACTTCAGGAGCTTTACAACAGAAAATCCCTCGTGGAAGACGGGGCTTTTGCCATAGAGGTTATGGAGTATATAAACAAAAAGGTAAATAAATTTAAGGAAGAAGATGGCATAAACTACGCTATGTACGGAACACCTGCCGAAAGTCTCTGCGGTCTTCAAATCGAACAGTTCAGAAAGCTCTGCGGAATAATCCCCAAGGTTTCCGACAGACCATACGTAAGCAACTCCTTCCACTGCCACGTTACAGAAGATATAACCCCCATAGAAAAACAAGACCTGGAAAAGCGTTTTTGGGATCTTTTAAACGGAGGAAAGATTCAATATGTGAAATATCCCATAAATTATAACAGAGAGGCTGTTGTTACACTTATAAGAAGGGCAATGAAAATGGGCTTTTATGAGGGAGTAAACCTGTCCCTTGCCTACTGCGACGACTGCGGTCATCAGGAGCTTGATATGGACGTTTGCCCGAAATGCGGCAGCAGCAACCTTACAAAAATAGACAGAATGAACGGCTATTTAAGCTATTCCAGAGTTCACGGCGACACACGTCTTAACTCTGCGAAAATGGCTGAAATTGCCGAAAGAAAGAGTATGTAAATGAATTATCACAATATAACACATGATGATATGAAAAACGGCGACGGTTTAAGGGTGGTTTTGTGGGTTTCAGGCTGTGCCCACGGCTGCCCCGGCTGTCATAATAAAATAACATGGGATCCTTCCGACGGACTGCCCTTTGACAATGAGGCAAAAGAAGAGATTTTCTCACAGCTTAAAGAAGATTATATTTCAGGTTTAACCTTAAGCGGCGGCGACCCTCTTTTCCCCGGAAATGTTGAAACTGTTACAAAGCTTTCCGAAGAGGTTAAAAAAGTCTTTCCGAATAAAACAATATGGCTCTATACAGGCTATCTTTGGGAAGAAATTAAGAATATGGAAATTATAAAACACACAGACATTTTGGTAGACGGAGAATTTATAGAAAGCCTTAAGGAGAACACCCTTAAATGGAGGGGGTCAAAAAACCAGAGAGTTATTGACGTAAAAAAGAGTATTGCAGGCGGTAAAGTTGTTTTGCACTGCGACTGAAAGGAAAACAAAAATGGAAAACATATATTTTGCAAAAATAAAGCCCGAGGCTAAGATTCCCGACAAAACACCTTATAATGCCGGGCTTGATATTTATCCCTGTTTCGAAGAGGATTATTTTCTGATTAAGCCGGGGGAAACAAGGCTTGTTCCTACGGGCATAGCCTCTGCAATCCCCGAGGATTTTTATATTCAGGTAGAAGAAAGAGGCTCCAGCGGAAGCAGGGGTATAAAATACTCCGCCGGAGTAATAGACTCAAGCTACAGAGGGGAATGGTTTTTAGCCACAACAAACACAAATAAAAAGCCCGTAATAATTTCAAAGCTGAACCTTGAAAATCTGCCTTCGACGGTAAAAGCTTTAATTGAAGAAAGCTTTATAATCTATCCCTATGAAAAGGCACTTTTTCAAGGGGTAATTCACCATGTTCACAATGAGCTTGCGAGAAAAGAAATTTCAATTGACGAGCTCAGAAAAATTCCTTCAGAAAGAGGAGAAGGCAGACTGGGCAGCAGCGGAAAGTAAGCCGTTATGAAGAAAATCGGGAAAAGGCATATTTTATCGGTGGTTTTGCTTGCAGTTGTGATATATACGGCGGCAAACAGCCTTGCCATATGGAATTATTCAAAAACGGACGAAACCCAAACTGCCGATTGTGCAGTTGTTTTAGGCGCTGCCGCCTCAGACAGCGGTGTTTCTCCGGTGTTTAAGGAAAGGCTGAACCACGCAGTTTGGCTTTATCGGGAGGGTTATGTCAAAAAGCTTATCATAACAGGGGGGGGGGATACGGCGAAGGCAATGAATTTTCTGATGCTTATATGGGCTCCCTTTATGCTGAGGTACAAGGTATTCCGCCGGAGGACATTTTTATAGAAGAAACCTCGACAATTACGGAAGAAAATCTTGAAAACGCAAAAATAATTATGGAAAACAATGAACTGACAAACGCCCTTATAGTAAGCGACCCTCTCCATATGAAGAGGGCTATGCTTATGGCAAAGGATATGGGGATAACCGCCTTCAGTTCACCTACAAAAACCTCGGCATATAAGGGAACAAGAGTTAAGCTGCTCTTTCTCGCCAGAGAAACATTTTTCTATGTAGGTTATAAGTTTTCTACGCTTATTTTATAA
>JAJQBF010000085.1 GCA_021203425.1 Clostridiales bacterium
ATTTCTTGTTGTAATTAACTAAAAGTTGTGGTAAAATAAAAACAAGGGTAATTATCAAAATACTTTTAAGAGGTGATATTAATGCGTAAAAAAGAAATGTTGGCTATGCTCTTGGCCGGCGGACAGGGCAGTCGTCTCGGTGTTCTTACAACCGATAAAGCTAAACCCGGTGTTGCTTTCGGCGGTAAATACCGTATTATCGACTTCCCTTTAAGTAACTGTATTAATTCAGGCGTAGACACAGTAGGCGTACTTACACAGTATCAGCCCCTGACTCTGAATCAGCATATCGGTATCGGTACTCCTTGGGATCTTGACGGTTTAAGCGGCGGCGTTACTATCCTTGCGCCTCATCAGAAAACCGGTGAATCAGGCGACTGGTATTCGGGAACTGCTAACGCTATTTATCAGAATATAAGCTATATTGACCACTATAACCCCGAATATGTTCTTATTCTTTCGGGCGACCATATCTATAAGATGGACTATTCCGATATGCTTTCTTTCCATAAAAAGAATAACTGCGATGTTACAATAGCCGTTATGGAAGTTCCTTGGGAAGAGGCAAGCCGTTTCGGAATTATGAACGCAGACGAAAATGACAAGATTTATGAATTCGAAGAAAAGCCTGCTAACCCCAAGAGTAATCTTGCGTCAATGGGTATTTATATCTTCACATGGTCAAAGCTTCGTGAGGCTCTTATTGCCGACAATAAGGTTCATGCAGATTCCGACTTCGGTATGCATATTCTCCCTGCTTTCTTAAACAGCGGTCAGACACTTTATGCTTGGAGATTTAAAGACTATTGGAAGGACGTAGGAACAATCGACTCCTATTGGAGAGCTAATATGGAGCTTATCGACACAGTTCCCGAGTTCAATCTCTATGAAAAATTCTGGAGAATCTACACAAAGAACGATCATCAGCCCCCGCAGTTCACTTCCGCAACAGGTGAAGTTTCACGTTCTCTTATTTCAGAGGGCTGTCAGATTTACGGCAAGGTTCAAAACTCCGTTATCTCCAAAGACGTAACAATCGAAGAGGGAGCAGAGGTTTATGACTCAATCATTATGGAAAATTGTACTGTTAAAGCAGGCACAAAGATCTATAAGAGCATAATCGACCAAAATTCCGTAATTGACAAGAATGTAACCATGGGCGTCGGCGAAGACATCGCAAATGAAGACAAGCCGAATATCTACAATACCGGCATTACCGTTGTAGGCAATGATTCTTACATACCCGAAGGCGTAACAATCGGCAAGAACTGCGTTGTATACGGAGTTACAAAAGCCGAAGACTATGCAGGGGGCGAGCTTGCCAGCGGAAAATCCTGTATATTAAAGGAGGGGGAATTATAATGAAGGCTATAGGTATTATTCTTGCCGGAGGTAATTCCGACAGATTAGGCGATTTATGCAAGGAGAGAGCTGTTGCGGCTGTTCCCGTTGGGGGAAGTTACAGAGCTATTGACTTTTCCTTATCAAATATGACAAACTCAGGCATCAATAAGGTTGCCGTTATTACACAGTATAACCTTCGTTCCTTACAGGATCATCTTTCAGCCTCCAAATGGTGGGATTTCGGCTCAAAGAAGGGCGGCTTGTTCATATTCTCCCCCTTTATCGGCCCCAACGATGACAACTGGTACAGAGGTACAGCTGATTCAATCTATCAGAATATAAGCTACTTAAAGAAATCCAACGAGCCTTATGTAGTTATTGCCTCAGGCGACGCTATTTATAAGATGGATTTCAACGACATTATAAACTATCACGAGGAAAAAGGCGCCGACATCACTATCGCTTATAAGGACCTTGCCGGAACAAGCAAGAAACCCGAATTATACGGCATAATCGGTATGGACGACGACGGAAGAATCATTGATTTTGAAGAAAAGCCCGAAAACCCCAAGGGAACAACAGCTTCCATGGGTATTTACGTTATCAAGAGAGATCTCCTTATAGATCTTCTTGAGAAGAAAATTGCTGAAGGAAAATATAACCTTGTTAAAGACATAATTAAGCCCGGCAGATATACCCTTAAAATTTACGGCTTTGAATATAAGCCCTACTGGGTAACTCTTAACACAACAAAGGCTTATTATGATGCTAATATGAAGTTCTTAAAGGCTGACACAAGAGATCTTCTCCTTTCCGAACCTTACATCTATACAAAACCCAAGGACGATCCACCGGTTAAATATAATGTAACAGCTAAGGTTAAAAACTCTCTTATCTCAGGCGGAACAATAATCGACGGAACAATCGAAGATTCAGTTGTTTTCCGTAAGGTTTATGTTTCCGAAAATTCAACCGTTAAGAATTCAATTATTCTTGAATCAACACACATCGGCAAGAACTGCACAATCGAATATGCAATTCTTGACAAGGAAGTTGTAATTTCAGACGGCAAGAGCGTTATCGGTACTCCCGATGAGCCTGCTGTAGTTGCAAAGGGAACAGTTTTATAATAGCTTTCCTGAAATATACACAGGAAATTCAGATTAAATCACTTCCTTACATAAAAAGAGAAACAGCCCCAAAGCAGTTCCGCCAAACTGCCAAGGGGCTGTTTCTCTTTTATTATTTTTTAGGGGAACAATATGTTATCAGTCTGTGAAAATCTAAACCCAGTAGGTTGTGCCGTTTTGGTTTACATAGCCTACACCCAGCTTTCCGTAGCCTGAGTTTAATATGTTTGCCTTATGCCCCTCCGAATTCATCCATGCCGTCATAACGGCATCTGCCGATTTCTGTCCCTTTGCTATGTTTTCGCCGGCTGTTTTATATGAAATGCTTAAGGAAGAAAGCATTTGAAAGGGGGTTCCGTATGTGGGAGAAGTGTGGCTGAAATAGTTGTTGTCTGCCATATCCTGAGCTTTCAGCTGAGCTGCATCGGTAAGAGATAAGTCAAGCGTAAGGGCTGATAAGCCGGCGGCGGCTCTTTCTTCGTTTACGAGATTTAAAATTTGCTGTGCCGTTGATGTATTGTTTGCTGTGTTTGAAACTTGGGCGGCTGTTGTTGTTTCGGTTTGGGTTTCTGTTATAACCTCTGTTGTTGTCTGAACAGGTTTAGAGGTTGTGGTCTCAACGGTTTCCTGAGTTGTAGTTTCTGTTGAAGTTTCCGAAACAGTTTCGGTTTCGGTTATGTATTCTTTTGTTTCGTGTTCGAATAAGGGAAAAGCTGACGGCTGAGGCGGTTTATTTGTTGTTGTTTCCGAAGTCTGCTTTTCTTCTGATACAGGCGGCTTGGTTTCCTGAAGACGGAAGGTATCGGTTTCGGCTGACGGTTTCAGAATATTTGCCGGTGTTTCAAGATGGGTATCGAAATCAGAGTTTGAATCTTCTGTTTCGCATATTTCGGAAAGAGAACCGAAATATGTATATGTACTTGAATTTTCCGCCGCTGCGGCAGAGTTTGTTATTAATAGAACCGCTGCTGTTGTGACGGCGGCTGCCTTATTTAGTTTTTTCATTTGTAAGACCTCCGTTTTATATTTTTCGGGAACGGCTTTTTCTTGTTCCCGTAATGTATATGTTACAGAAATGTTACGAAAAAATAAATGATGAAAATCTGTAAAAAAGGGAAGTCTCAGACTCAACTGTAAGTAATTAGGCAAAAAGAGATCTTTTTTTTAAATAAAATCGGGAAAACGGGGTAAAAATTAACTTTATAATTTGATGCCGAGAGGGTGAAACATAAACAAAAAAATCCCCTCACGGATTTTTGTAAGGGGAGTTATCACATTATTTTTTTGCTGTTATTTTTCGTTTCCCAGAAGAAGTGAAATTATGACTCCGGCTGTAAGGGTAACAATTCCGCAGATAACCGGTATCAGTCCGATTCCATCAGGATAGCTTTGATATGTCAGAGGGTCGGTAAAAAGAGAAAAAATCGAGCCGAAAATAAGCCCCAAAACTGCAAAATATGTATAGGAATAGAACTTATTTAATAAATATTCAATTATTTTGGATATAACTACAATACCCAAAATAACCCCTATACCTACTGCAACAAGAATAAAGAACGGTTCGCTTGTGACAATATCTGCGGCGGCAGAGGCAAAACCCTTATCTATTACGGCTCCGGTGAAAGCTCCGATTTCATCTATAAAGTCGCTGACTGCCGTAATTATTGTTATATATATGCCTAAGAGAACCATAACAAAGGAGCCGCTTATACCGGGAATAACCATTGCCGCACTGGCGATAAGACCGCAGAGCATAATTTTAACAAAGTTTAACGGTGTAACTATAACGGCAGTTGATGCCGTCTTCGGTTCTTTTAAAAAGCTGAAACCCACAACAACAGCGAAAGCGGCGGCAGCAGCTATATAATATTGTGTTTTTACCTTTTTTTTCTTTGGCTTTGCCGTAAATCAAAGATATACTTCCCACAACAAGCCCCGCAAAAAACATACAGGTAGGGAAAGAATAGCTTTCAAGCCCTGCTTTTATGAGCTTTGAAAAAGCGCCTATTCCCAAAAGACAGCCTATAAATAATATAACAAGAAAGCGTATATGCTTTTTAAAAGCTTCTTTACTTTTGTAAAAATTGTTAATTGCCTCAATCATAGGGTCAAAAATTCTCAAAACAACGGCAATCGTGCCTCCGCTTACACCGGGAATAATATTTGCAATTCCCATAAGCATTCCCTTTAAAATCAATAAGACTGTTTCCATAACAAATCTCCTTTATACATTTTTGTAATATT
>JAJQBF010000129.1 GCA_021203425.1 Clostridiales bacterium
CCTTTATAATATAAATATGGTGATAAATGCAATAACGAAAGGAGGAAATAAGTTATGAAATTATCATTCAGATGGTATGGCGAAGACGACAAGGTTACCCTTGAAAATATCAGACAAATTCCGGGTATGTACTCTGTTGTTACAGCTGTTTATGACGTTCCCGTAGGTGAGGTTTGGAGTGAAGAAAGCATAGCAAGGCTCAAAAAGCTTACAGAAGATACCGGACTTGCTTTTGAGGTTATCGAAAGCATACCCGTTCACGAAGACATAAAGCTGGGCAAGCCCACAAGGGACAAGTACATTGCAAATTATTGTGAAAACATAAGGAGAGTAGCAAAAGCCGGTATAAAGTGCGTATGCTATAATTTTATGCCCGTTTTCGACTGGACAAGAACACAGCTTGACCACCCACTTCCCGATGGCTCAACCTCTCTTGTTTATTATCAGGAACAGGTTGATAAGGTTAATCCCCTTGAAAGCGACAGCGATTTAACCCTTCCCGGCTGGGACGCAAGCTATTCAAGAGAAGAGCTTAAAAGCGTTGTTGCGGAATATAACGCAATGAGCGAAGAAGATTTGTGGGACAACCTTAAATATTTCCTTGAAAGGGTTATTCCCGTTGCGGCTGAGTGTGACGTAAATATGGCAATTCACGAAGACGACCCCTGTTGGAGCATTTTCGGTTTGCCCAGAATTATTGTTGACGAAAAGAGCCTTGACAGATTTTTGTCTCTTGTAGACGATAAACACAACGGTCTTACGCTTTGCACAGGTTCTCTTGGCTGTTCGGCTGAAAACGATGTTGCGGCTATGGCGGCTAAATATGCAAAAATGGGCAGAATTCATTTTGCTCACTTAAGAAATGTAGCCGTTCTCGATAACGGTTTTGAAGAAAGAGCCCATCTTTCAAGCTGCGGTTCACTGGATATGTATGCCATAGTTAAAGCCCTTCACGACAACGGCTTTGACGGCTATGTAAGACCCGATCACGGCAGAATGATTTGGGGCGAAACAGGCAGAGCCGGCTACGGACTTTATGACAGAGCCTTGGGGGCAGCTTATATTAACGGATTATTTGAGGCTGTAGAAAAAGCAGACAGGAGGTAATTTTTATGACAGATTTATGTTTCGGAACGAATTTAACGGGAAAGGTTGCCGTTGTAACAGGCGCAGGAGGAGTTCTCTGCGGAATGTTTGCAAAGACACTGGCAAAAGCAGGGGCAAAGGTTGCCGTTCTTGACCTTAACGAGGAGGCGGCTGAGATTGTTGCCAAGGAAATAACAGATGCCGGAGGAATAGGAAAGGCTTACAAGACAAACGTACTTGACAAAGACTCCCTTCTTGCTGCACATACGGCAATACTTAAAGATTTAGGCAAATGCGACATATTATTAAACGGTGCCGGAGGAAACAACCCAGGAGCACAGACAGAAAAGGAATATTATACAGAAGGGGACATTGACGCAGAAACAGTTTCTTTCTTCGACCTTGACCAAAAAGGTGTTGAATTTGTTTTTAACTTAAACTTCCTTGGAACACTTCTTCCCACACAGGAATTTGCCAAGGATATGCTGGGCAGAGAGGGCTGTAACATTTTAAATGTATCTTCAATGAACGCATATACACCACTTACAAAAATCCCTGCCTACAGCGGAGCTAAAGCCGCAGTAAGCAACTTTACACAGTGGCTTGCCGTTCACTTCTCGAAGGTGGGCATAAGAGTAAACGCTATTGCTCCCGGTTTCTTTGTTACAAACCAAAACAGAAAGCTTTTGTTTAATGAAGACGGCACTTCAACTCCGAGAACAGGCAAAATTTTAGCATCTACTCCTATGGAGCGTTTCGGCGAGGCAGAAGAGCTTAACGGCGCCGTTCTCTTCCTTCTGAACAATGAAGCCGCAAGCTTTATAACAGGCGTTGTAATTCCTATTGACGGCGGCTTTTCAGCTTATTCGGGCGTCTAATATAAATAAAGAGGGGGTATACTAATGAAACGTGTATTAAAGATTTTATCCGTTTCCGCTGCCGCTTTAATTACCCTTACAGCCTTAACGGGCTGCGGCGGCAGCGAAAGCAAAAGAATTGTAAGAATAGGTCATAACCAGTCTATGGAACACCCCACACATATAGCTCTTACGGCTTTTGAAGAATATATAGAAGAAAACTTAGGCGACAAATATGATGTTGAGGTTTACCCCAGCGAGCTTTTAGGCTCTCAAACAGATATGGTTCAGCTTACACAGACAGGGGCTATTGACTTCTGCGTAGCCAGCAACGCCATTCTGGAAACCTTCAGCAAAAACTACGAAATTTTCAATTTGCCCTATCTTTTCGCAAGTGCGGAGGCCTATCACGAGGTTATGGACAACGAGGAAATAACGGATCAGCTTTTCAAGTCAACGGAAAAGGCCGGCTTTGAAGCCGTAACCTGGCTTGACGCAGGAACCAGAAATTTCTACACCGTAAACAAGGAAATTAACTCACCCGAGGATTTAAAGGGGCTTAAAATAAGAGTTCAGCAGTCACCCACAAACGTTGAAATGATGAGACTTTTAGGCGGTTCAGCTACTCCTATGGGTTTCGGCGAGGTTTATACAGCCCTCCAGTCAAACATAATTGACGGTGCGGAAAACAACGAGCTTGCCTTAACAGATAACGGTCATGGCGAAGTCTGCAAGTATTATTCCTATGATATGCATCAAATGGTGCCCGACATATTAATAGGCAATTACAACTTTTTAAACGAACTTCCGGAAGACGAAAGAGAAATTTTCGAAGAAGGTTTTAAGCTTATAAATCAGGTTGAAAGAGAAGAATGGACAACGGCTGTTGAGGCGGCAAAGACAAGGGCACAGGAAGAAATGGGAGTTAATTTTATTTACCCCGACCAGCAGCCATTTGTAGACGCCTGTCAGCCTTTACATCAGTCCGTTCTTGAAGGAAATCCCGATATTGTTCCCATATATGAGGCAATTCAGGAAGTAAACGCAAAATATACTGATACTGAGTAAGGAGGGATTTGTGTGGACAATTTAAGAAATGTATTAAACAAAATTATAAATTTTCTTGCGGCAGTCAGCTTTGCGGCAATGGTTATACTTACCTGTTGGCAGGTATTCACAAGATATATTCTTCAAAATCCCTCTTCATGGTCAGAAGAGCTTGTAGGCTATCTTTTCGCTTGGATGTCTCTTCTGGGAGCCTGTGTTGTAACAGGTGAAAGAGGTCATATGAATATTCCCGTTCTTGTTGAAAAAATGGGAGAAACAGCAAAGAAAGGCTTTCTTATTTTAGCCGAGGTTATCGCTTTTCTGTTTGCGGTGGCTATTCTCGTTTACGGCGGCTTACAGATTACGGTTTTGGCTATGGGTCAGCTTACCTCGTCACTGGGTGTTGCAATCGGTGTATTTTATGTAATTATGCCTGTCTGCGGTATTATAAATATGATTTATACTGTTTTAAATGTTATTGATATATGTAAAGGAAAGGGGGTATAATCTATGGCTATTGAATCATTATTTATAATTCTTGTTATTCTTGCGGTTCTCCTTGCCTTCGGTGTACCTATTTCTTACGCAATCGGTATATCCTCCCTTGCGGCAATCATAAGAACCGTACCCCTTGATATATCGGTTGTTACGTCGGCTCAAAGAACCTTCGTAGGTATGAGCAAGTTCAGTCTTACGGCGATTCCCTTCTTCATATTAGCCGGAAATCTTATGAATCAGGGCGGTATAGCCAAAAGACTTGTTGATTTTGTTAATGCGCTTTTAGGAAAGCTGCCCGGCTCTCTTATGGTTACAAACGTAGGGGCAAACGCACTTTTTGGCGCAATCTCCGGCTCGGCCTCCGCTGCAGCAGCTGCCGTAGGAAATATGGTCAGCGAGGGCGAAGAGGAGCTTGGCTATGACAAGGCAGTCTGCGCCGCAACAAACGGGGCTTCCGCTCCCTCGGGACTTTTGATCCCTCCTTCAAACACACTTATTACCTATTCTCTTGTTTCAGGCGGAACCTCTGTTGCGGCTCTCTTCCTTGCCGGCTATATCCCCGGAATCATCTGGGCAGTATGCTGTATAATCGTTGCCATAATTATAGCAAAGAAAAAGGGCTATACAGGCACAAAGGAAAAATTCAGCTTTAAGAATTTGGGTATTGTTACATTAAAGGCTCTTCCGGCCCTTTCCCTTATTATCGTTGTTATCGGCGGTATTATCTGCGGAGTATTTACGGCAACGGAAGGTTCGGCGGTAGCTGTTGTATACGCTCTTATTTTGGGTATTATCTATAAGAACATCACATGGAAGTCCTTTGTTGAAATACTTATAGAAAGCGCTAAAATGAGCGGTATGATTGTTTTCCTTATAGGTGTATCAAACATTTTAAGCTGGGTTATGGCGTTTACACAGATTCCACAGGCTATATCAGCCGTTCTTTTGGGAATTACGGATAACAAGTATATACTTCTTCTTATAATGAATGTTATACTTCTTATCGCCGGAACATTTATGGACGTAACTCCTGCGATACTTATATTCACACCCCTTTTCCTTCCCATAGCTCAAAGTTTCGGAATGGAACCGGTACACTTCGGCTTAATGCTTGTTTATAACCTCTGTATAGGCAACATAACTCCTCCCGTAGGCAACACACTCTTTGTTGCAATCAAGGTAGGAAAGACAACCCTTGCAAAGTCAATGCCATATATGCTTATGTATTATGTGGCAATTCTTATAGGCTTGATGCTTGTTACCTATATTCCGGCATTCACAATGATTCTGCCTCAGTTAGCAGGTTTATAATAAAATTCCTCCCTTTGGAATTTATTGCATAAAAAAAGTCCCCCGTTAAGGGGGATCTTTTTTTATCTTAATATTTTATTAATGTACTGTAGGAGATTTTGCCGTAGGCGGCATTTGTACCGTCTTGAACAGTGGTTGAACTTAATTCGGCAATATTTTCATTTCCCTTTATTTCAATTGTGTTAATATGCGGTTTTTCATATTCTTTTTTCATAATCTAACCCCCTTATGTTTCATCTGCAACCGTTTCTGCGGCAGCAATTTCCGTAAGACTTGTGCTATATGAAAAGTCCGTTGCTCCGGCTGAGTCTTCTATTTTTACGATATATACATATGTATAACTGTCGCCTAATTCGGAAGGCTGAATTATGAATCCGTCAACAACTGCTGCTGCATATACTGTGCCGGTTGAAACGCTTTCTGTATTATCGGCTTTAACTTCCACAGTCATATCGGAATATGATTCAAAATCGCTGTCTGAAATTGTAGTTCCTGCAACAATATAGCTGTCACTGCCGTCAGTTATTATGTATCCGCTGCCGTTGCTGTCGGTTTCTATAGCAACACCTACGGCTACATTTACAGCATAAAGACTTATAGCCTTTTCAAAAACCACATAATAAGTTCCCGCTGAAGGAAGTGTGATTATATTACTTACCGTTCCGTCAGAATTACTTGAGACACTTAAATATGTATCTAATGTTGAAACATCGTTTACAGAATATATTTTTGCATTTCTTGTCGTTCCGTCTGTGTTTGAAGAAATTCCCAAAAGCTGTACAACCCCTGAGCCGGCTGTTACAAACTTAATTGCTCTTGCTGTAGGAATACTGTCTGTATAGACTGTAGTTCCGCCGGATTTTAAGCAGTAGTCATAAGTAACATATTCGGCAAAGGTTCTGCTGTTTTTAGAACTTACAGTTAAACTTCCGGTATATTTATTACTGCTGTCAACATCAGATGTTGCAAGTAATGTAAAATAATCACTGTAAGCTGAACTGTTTTCGGTAATTGTAACATCGGAACTGACGCTATTTGTAAATGTCAACGTTGCTGTGTCATAAATAACGCTCGGGAAAGAAACAGTTATTGAGGTTATGTTTAAATCTCCGTCGGGCTGTAAATAATAGCTGCCTGCCGACAGGTCGCTTGCTATAGCTGTTCCGGCTGAATCGGGGTCTACACCCTGTTCATATACTATGGAGCCGCAGTTTGTAGTTGCATCTGAGCTGTTATAAATATAAAGTGTTCTGTCAGCCTCGCCTGCTGTTCCGCTGGCGTGTTTGCCTACAACCGTAACTGTTGCGCCGTCTATACCGGTTGTAAATGAAACCGTACTGTTCTTAGTAATTCTGAAGACACCTGAAGCTGTTGTAGTGCCCGGGTTATCAACCGTAAAATATGAGTTTGATGTGTAATCGTCAACTGTTACACTCTGTTCCGAGGTTATTACTCCGTCTGTTTCGTCACCTGTATCATCATCTCCGCTGTCGGAGGTATTGTTCATAATGTCTTCATATGTTTTGTCCTGCATAACTCCCGAATATGTTGTTACATAGGTTACAGCAACAGAAGCCGATGTCAGATATGAAACATTCGAAACTTTGTTTGTACTGTCATAATAGAAATTGGTCGAATCAACATCAAAGTTATCCATCCATGCATCATCGCCTGTATGCTTACTGTTGGATGGGCTATATGTAGTTTCTCTTGACGAAGCCGTGTTGATACAGTTTGTTGTGCCGTTTTCACGTGTGCTGTTAGGGTAGGTGCTGCTGGCAGGGTTTGTTATTGTATCGTTGTAGGACTTTATAAATCCATCGCCGTAGGTAGAATCAGACTGTGTTTCAAGAGCATATGTACAGCCTGTATAATAGTTTGCCTCCGAGAAAACAAAGGCTGATGCTCTTGCGCTTATACCGGTTGTGCCGCTGCTTGCGCCGAGTGTATAGTTATTATAGTTGTGAACATTTACATATCTTGCCATAGGAAGTCTTGAAGTACAGCTGTTGTAATAATTGTGGTGATATGTATAGTTATACTGCTTTGTTGAATTGCTTCCACCGTTTAAGGAGGTTTTGTGGCAGTTATTATATACATTGTAGGAACAGGTAACATTGTAGTCTTCCGTAAAATCCGAGCTTCCGTCGCCCTCGTGTTTATCCTGTTCGTTTGCGTCTGTCAGGTCGCAGTGGTTTGCGCCTACGTCAAATGTACATCTGTGAATCCAAACATAATAGCTGCTGTCTGCACTGCAGGCATCTTCTGGAGAAGAAACGAAGTTAATGTTTCTTACCTCTGTTCCCGAACCTCTTGTAATAGTAATGCCCCAGTTTTTAGCAACTGTGTCGGTTCCTACACCTTCAATTGTAAGTCTGGGCAGATAATAAGGAGTGGTGCTGCTGCCACCTTTGAAATCCATCATATTAAGTGATGTATCCTCACCGGTAGAACTGGAAGTTTCTGAAATTGTAAAAACTCCCGAAACACTGTCAGTATACGTACTGCCATCTATAGTAGTAATTGAAACACTGTTGCTGCTTGTATATATTGTAAACTTTGTGTTAAGGTTGTCTATTCTTGTCCCGGTATTGGTTGTATCAGCATAATAGCTGCCACTTTTATTGTTTAAATCTTCATACCAGTTGGTATATGTTCCGGCTGATTTTCCCTTGGTTTCACTTATATAATAAGTGTTATTACTATAAGAAGTTGCTTCCCAAGCGGTTGTGTCAACCTCGCCTAAAAATCTTACTGCATAAGAATTGCCTGTGCCGTTCTGTGTGTCTTTGTATAAATGACTTGCGATTTCACCGATACCTATGTTGCCTGACCAAGTAACGGAGTTTTTGTTGTCTTTGGTTACATATATAACTGTAGCGTTGTCTTTTAAAACACCCTCGTCCGTATATGCCCCTATATAGTCGGAGCTTGCTCCGAAATGAGCATAGCCGGAACGGTCTTCCTGAAGTATTGTAACCGATGTTTCATAGGTTATATTGCCTGAAGTGACAACCTGAATATCGAAACTGCCGTAGCCTATACCCATAATATCAACTCTGCCGGCTGAATCTATATAGCTTACAACACATTGTTTGTAGCCGGCTGCATAGTAAGTATGGCTTCCGTCATAAACCTTAAGAGAAGTGTCGACAACATCATCTGATGAGTTAAGCTGTGTATAAGTGTCTGAATCCGTACTTTTGTAATAAATTGCTGCGTTTAATGCATCAGCGTCCGACCACGTTGCGTAGGCGGTTTCATACCAGCCGCCGCAGGATGTGAACGTCGCCGATGTGTCGGCGAAAGCGGTTATGCCCTGAAAAGCCGCCGTTTGTAAAATCATTGCTCCGGCAACTACAGCCGCCGCAAGCCTTTTAAAATGTTTCATTAATTACCCTCCCTGTTTTTCTAAGCCTTCGGCTTGAGAATAATATTGTAAAAAATGTTGTTAAAAAGCATAGTTTGTATATTTTGTCTGTGCTTTTACTGTTTAATTCCGTTTTCATTATACAATATTTAGAATTTATTATCAACCCTAAAAAAATTTTTTATTAAATTCTAATTTGATTAATTATTTTTTAATTCTTCATTTTGATAAACAGAGGGGGAAAAACAAAAAAAACCGCCTTTCTTTGACAAAAAGACGGATTTGTTAAATTTACATAAGGGGAGCGAAAACATTGAGAACAAGGCGGTAAAGGCTTGTGAAAGTGTTTGTTTTTGTGTCGGATATTTTTTCACTGACCGCCATTATTTTCAGATTGTCGGCTTTTATGTCTTTTATGGCAGGTACGTCAAACATTAAAAGCCCGTTTTCACAGTGGAGATAAAGGGAGCGGTAGTCTAAATTTATACTGCCCACAATTCCCACTTTGTCGTCGGCTATTATGCTTTTTGCGTGGAGAAAGCCGGGGGTATATTCATATATTTTTACTCCGCTTTTGATAAGCTTTTTATAGTTTGAGCGTGTAACCTGAAAGACCGCTTTTTTATCGGGAATATGAGGGGTCATAATTCTGACGTCGGTTCCTCTTTTGGCGGCTGTGGTTAAAGCGCCCATTGTTCTTGTGTCAAGTATTAAATAGGGGGTTGTTATATAAATATAGCGGCTTGCCTTATCAATTATATCCATATAAACATTCTCCGAAACGATTTCGCCGTCAAAGGGACTGTCGGCAAGGGGGATTATATAGCCGCCCTCGCCGTTTTTCGAAGGGTCGGTTTTCGCCTTGTAAATTGTATAATCGGGGATTTTTATATGAGCCGAAAACTCCCATACGGAGAGGAAAGCGGCTGTAAAGCTCCAGACTGCCTCCCCTGCGAATTTTATGCCGTAGTCCTTCCAGTGACCGAAACGGTTTACGACGTTTATATATTCGTCGGCAAGATTTATGCCGCCGGTGTAGGCGGTTTTTCCGTCAATTACGCAGATTTTTCGGTGATCTCTGCTGTTGTATATAATGTTTATTGAAAAGCGAATAGGGTTAAAAACACAGCACTCTATGCCCATTTTCTTAAGCTTTTCGTGGTAGCCGTAGGGCAGTTTTGAAAGACAGCCCACATCGTCATACATTATTCTGATGAGAACACCTTTTTCAGCCTTTTCTTTTAAAATTTTGAGGATTTCTCCCCACATTTTGCCTTCTTCAATTATGAAATATTCCATAAATATGAATCTATCGGCTTTTTTAAGCTCCCTTAAAAGATCGGCGAAATAATCTTCTCCCGAAGGAAAAAAGGTTGTTTTTTCGTTTTTATACACCGGAAATCTGCCGTAATTTCCCAAATAACGGCAAAGCCCTGCAAAAAGGGGATATGACTCGTTTATTTCCCTGTAGGCAAGGTTTGAATATTTCCCCTGAATAAGTATGTTGCTTGCCTTGCTTGCCACGTAGTTAAATTTCTTTTTGAAATATTTTGAGGTACGGTTTCCCGAAAAGAACAGATAGAAAACACTGCCCAAATAGGGGAAAAAGACTATAAGAATAAGCCAAGCTATTTTATAAGCCGATTCCGCAGAGTCATTAAGAATATATAAGATGACCAAAACTCGTATAATTATTTCCAGACCGTAGAAGAATACAAAATATTCGCTGAATGTACGGAAAAGAACAAGATATACTACAGTCTGAAAAAGGAAGGCAATAAATATGAAAAATATTCTGCTTGTAAAAAATCTGAAAAGCTTTTGCATATCAGCGCACCGCCTAACTTATTATTACATCAATATAACATTCAAAGGTTCTGCTCCAAGGAAAACAACATTCGGCAATTTCCGTATTTGCAACGGTAAAGCTGCCCTCCGATGTTTCATAGGTTTTGTTTTCGAGAACAGAAAGAAGACTGCTTTCTTCCAGAATTCCCCTTAACCTTCCTTCGTTGTTTTCTTCATAATAGGGATAGTAGCCGTAAAGCTGACGTTTTCCGCTGCAGTTATACCAACCGTCTTCCAGAGCGTGGGTTAAAAGCACTTTTAAAGCCGCTTTTTTAAAGTTTTCGGTGTTTCTTAACTCCTTGTTTATGGAGTAAACAGCGGCATTCGCCACCCCAAGCCCAACAGCGTTTGCCGTTGTGTTCCAAGCCGAATATGCGGAAAGGCTGTGAAGACCGAAGGAAGAACCGTTTAAGGAGCGGTCACGAAGTTTTGTGAAAAGATAGTTTTCGCCTGTGGTTGTCTGGGCTGTTGTGTAAAGCTCTATAAGGGCTATGTCATTGCTCCGGGCGCTGTCTGTTACCATAGAATTTATAAAGGAAAGGTAGTTTTTGTCTCCGCTGTAGTCGAAAAGAAATATATCCATAGGGGTTGAGGCACGTCTTTTGCCCAAGGAAACAAAATTTATTGCCGAATTCATAACCTCATCGGAGCTTTTTACGTCAAATTTGGCTACGCTTGAAGTGGTATTTGTTTTTTTTAAGAAAAGTGAAGGGGTTATGCCTGTTCTCTTTGATAAATCCCTTGCATATATAAGCTGGGGAACTTCGTCAGTGCCGAATATGAAGTTAATATAACGTCCCTTGCCGTCTAAGGCTTTTTCAAGCTCTGTTGTTCCGTAGGTGTTTTTTGCGTTGTCATACAGTGTGTTTTCCATATAATTAAGGGCAAAGCTGTATTTTATTTCGTCATC
The DNA here is from genome assembly GCA_021203425.1 of Clostridiales bacterium. Classification (GTDB taxonomy): domain Bacteria; phylum Bacillota; class Clostridia; order Lachnospirales; family CAG-274; genus JAJQCI01. Next base: position 10,928 of record JAJQBF010000129.1, read on the forward strand.
GAGAAGTTCATCATCGTTTAAAAATATTATAAAGTCCGGCAGCTGAAAATCGTCTTCGGAAATAATAAGCTCGAAATCATAGCCGCTGTTGTGAAGATTCATAAGCTTTGAGCCTATTTCGGCTATACTTAAATAGGGGCTTCTGTAACTTCTGAGATATTGTTTATAAGGGTCTTTGGTTTCAAAGTTTATGTTGAAATAATTAAGAAAATCCTCTTCCCAGTCGTTAAGCTCGCCCATTACCTGATGATTTTTAACATATGACCATTCTAAAATAAGCTGGGCGGCGGTCACCTTTGAGTAAGTGTTTGCTATCTCAGTTTTTTTATCACATTCGGGGTGTGATTTTAAATAAAATGAGCCTAAGCCGGAGTAGGTTTTGTCGTCTGTCCAGATTGCGCCGAAACGGCTGTCGGGGAGAGTTCTGGGCATTGACATATTTATATAATATGTGGGCAGGGGAAAGTCGTCCATAAGTTTTTGAAGGCTGTTTATCGCCTCTTCGCTGTCGCTGTAGTTTACGCCGCTTCTGCTGCCTACAAGACCTCCCGTTAAATAAGATGTCAGACTTATTATAAAGGTTGAGTCTTCCGAGTTGTTTTCGCTTGCCATATTGTAAATCTGTTCTCTTACTGAGGCACTGTCGCCTATGTGGTCGCCTTCGCCCTTGCCTGAGAAGAAGTCGAGGCTGTCTTTTGTGACGCAGGTAAAGCCGTCGCCGCTGACTTCGGCGAGATTTTCAAGATAGTCTGTGGAAACGGGTCTTGAGTCTATAGGGGCTGTGAAAATTTCGGCGCCGTAAGCAGGGCAGACCGCCGCAAAAATCACGAATAAACAAAATAATATCGTTTTTTTCATTGATATACCTCTCTTAATATTTTTATTATGATTTTGTGTTTTTTCTTAATATAACACATTGTAGCAAAATTTTGCTGATTTGTAAAGGTCTTTTGCAAACATCAACATATTTATTAATAATAAGCCGGAACATTCTTTTCTTTTTAATGAAAATTTTGCCGTAAAAATCTGTACATTCTTCTTTTTTTTGTGATATAATTGATATAATGAGAATAACACATCATTTATGAGTGCTGTGTGCAAGTATGAACCCGAAAACCACATAATTATCAGAATGGAGGAGAGAAAATGAAACTGAAAAAAATTATATCTTTACTTTTGACTGCCGTGTTGGCAGTTTCAAACACAGGCATTGTTTTTTCGGCTGAAAATGAAGGTTTATCTTCTGTAACCACAGAGGAAGAAACCGTCCTTTCGGCATCGGCTCTTGATTTATCTTCGGAAGATGAAGATTCGCCGGAAGATACAGCCGCTGAAGAAATGAGCTCAGCCGATTTGGCAAGTTCCGGCTCTTGCGGAGGCGGACTTACATGGGCTGTTGAAAACAATGTTCTGACAATAACGGCAGGCTCAGGTACGGGGGCAATGTCAAACTATATCGCAATAACAAACCGTCCCCCGTGGTATTCCTACAAAAGCAGCATAACCTCTATAGTTATAGGAGAGGGCGTTGTTTCCATAGGCAAATATGCTTTTTACGAGTTTACTGCCGTAACGAAACTTTCGCTGCCAAGTACGCTTACCTCAATATCTCAGGGCGCTTTCGAATATTGTGAAAGCCTGAACAGCATAGTAATTCCTTCAAGCGTAACAAGCATAGGGAAGTATGGATTTTTCAACTGTTCGACTGCCGAAAATATTTATATTCCCGATGAAACCACAAGTATAGATTCCACAGCCTTTACTAACTGCGGAAATGTCAAAACCTTAAGGGTCGGTCAAACAGGTTTGGATTTGGGCTGGAGTTCCCATTCAGATTTAACAACGGTTACCCTTTCCGACAGCATCACATCTATAGGAAAAGAAACCTTTAAAAACTGTGCAGCCCTTACAACAATAAATATGCCTTCTGCGCTTACGTCAATAGGCAGCTCTGCCTTTTACGGCTGCACCTCCCTTCCCTCGCCGAATCTTCCCGAGGGGCTTACGTCAATAGGCGATTATGCCTTTTACGAATGTGAGGCAATAACAAGCCTGTCCATTCCGGATAGTGTAACTTCCATAGGTGAATTTGTCTTTTATCACTGTTACGGTTTAACCGACATAAACATTCCTTCCGGAGTGGCAAGCATAGGCACATTTGCGTTTGTTGACTGTTCTTCTATGACGGATATAACTCTCGTAGAGGGGCTTACCTCTATAGGCTCATGGGCTTTTTCGGGCTGTAACGGGCTTAACGGAGATAAATCTGCCTAAAAGCCTTACAAGCTTAGATAAATATGTCTTTAACGGCTGTACGGGGCTTACTGATGTGACGGTTCCCGGCGGTGTTTCGGAAGTTCCCAAAAGCTCTTTCAGCGGCTGTACGGGTTTGGTTTCCGTTACATTGGAGGAAGGCATAACAACAATAGGTCAATATGCGTTCAACGGCTGTACGTCACTTAAAAATGTATCTCTGCCCGACAGTCTTATAACTATCGACAAAAATGCATTTTACGGCTGTGAGGCAATGAGAAGTATAACAATTCCCGAAAACACAGCTTATATAAACAGCTATGCCTTTATAAACTGCTCGGGTCTTACCACGCTTGTGATTTATTCAAAATCCGTCAGCTTTGACGTAACGCCTTTTCAGCAGTGTTTAAACCTTCAGTATGTTTACTGTTATTTAGGTTCTACGGCGGCATCATATACAGAATATCCTACGGACGTTACAATAATATATTTAGACTACGACCCGGAGATAGTTCTGCCCGACGATGAATTAACCTACAGCAGGGATTTGGGAGAACTCAGCTTAACTTCGGCAAGCTCCGTTTCAATGTGTGCCGGAGACAAAATAAGACTCAAAAACACAAACTTTAATGTTGAAAATTACAGACACAGTTTCTCAATAAACAGCGGAAGTGAATATATCAGCTATCTCTACGGAACAGAAGACGACTATCCCTATTGGGATATCGTGGCTGAGGCTCCGGGAACAGCCGAACTGTATATTAAAGCGAGAAACACATTATCAACTATATCATCTTATACATATTCAATAACCATTACCATAGAGGGCTACAGCACTGAAGAAATGGTTGAAAAATATGATGTAAACGGCGACGGTATCGTTACCTCAGACGATGCATCTGCCATAACCGATTATTTGGCGGGAAGTTCAAGCCTTTCCGCATCGGCGCTTGGAAAAGCCGATTTTAACGGTGACGGCGAAGTTAATATTGCAGATGCGGTTTATTGCTTAAGACTTGTAAAGGGAATGGATACGGAAGGCACAAGCGCAGCCGGAAACGCTGTTATGTCGCTTACAACAAGCAATGCCGCCTTTGAAGGCAGCGGCTATACGGCGGCAATAAGTGCAGCGCTTACAGGTTCGGAAATTGCCGGCATACAGGGAACAATTGTATATTCCGACAGTGCTTTTACTCCTACCAAAGGCTCTGTAACAGAGACTTCAAGCGGTGTATATTCCTATAATTATTCCACAGGGGGAGAGTTTGAGTTTGTTTACACAAGCTCTGAGGCAGCAGACTTATCCGGCACTGCTGCGTCTGTATCGCTTATGACAACAAGCAGCTTTTCGGGCACAAACTTTATGACTCTTAAAGATGTTGTTGTTACGGATATTTACGGAAATGAATTCAGCGTGGAGACAGGCTATACCTCTGTTTCGAAAGTTACTGTAACAAGTACTCTCGGCAGTTCACCTTACACCGTAACGGAAGACAAATCTCTTGAAGTTAATATGACTGTAGGTCAGGCAATAGAGCTTATGAACTGTGTATTAACCGATGACGATGATGATAGGGGGCTTAAATGGGGCTTATACAGCCACTGGTCAATTGACGAAGGCGAAGAACTTATAAGCTTTATTTCAGACTGGGGCGGAGACGCAGACACCTGTCGGGTTATTGCCCTTGCCCCCGGAAAGGTTACCATAGCGGCTTGTCTTGAGTATAATTACGGCAGTACGTCAAATAGTAAAAAAGACTTTAACTACGGCTATGTAACGATTAACATAACCGGAACGGCTATGGATTTTCTTTCGGCGACTCCCGATGACGAAACATCAACCACAACCACCACAAAAGAAACCACAACGGAAGCAACCACAACCGCTGTAACCACAACAACAAAGAAAACAACCGCAGAAACAACAACGGAAACAACTACAGCTAAAGCAACCACCACCACAACAACTACTACAACTGCAGCAACAACGGAAACCGCCACTGAAACAACAACAGAGGCTGAAACGTATGACTATGACACAACTTATACTATGAAGATAGGCGAGACGCTGACTCTTACAAACCCGATTTCAGCCTCAGACTTAGCTTATTATGTCTATGTCTATAGCTGGTCGACAGATGATACTGATATTGTAAGCCTGTCAAACAGTGAGGGTAAATCAGTAACAATAACAGCCGAAAAAGCAGGCACTGCCGAAGTAAAGGCAATTTTAACCGGTTCTTACAAGGTTGAATATACCGGAACCAGATATAACCCTACAACAAAAGCGTGGGAGAGTTATACATACTATACGTATGAAAGCAGGGATTTTGAAATTACTTATACTATTGTTGTAACAGACGGTTCCGAGGGCGAATATGTTACGGCTCCGACATTTAAGGTAGTGGGGGTTTTCGGCGGAAGAAGTGTTACCTTTACAAGTAAAACCGACGGCGCAGTTATTTACTATTCTTCGTCAACATCTAATTTGACAACAGACGATATCTGTATTGCCAACGGCGAGACTGTTACATATGAGGATTATTACGGAACAATATACACCAGAGCTTATTATAACGGCAGCTGGAGTGACGTAAGCAAGTTTGTTCTTAAAATTCCCGTTGTAAACACACCGACTGTGACGGTAAGCGGAACTACGGTAACCATAAAGTCCACCACCCCCGACAGCTTTATTTGCTACACAACAGACGGCTCGGAGCCTGTTGTTGAGCTTGACGGAACAGTTACAAACGGAACATGGCTTAAAGTAAACGGCGCAAGAAAGAACAGCGGAACAATTACGGCAAGCCCCGGTGACACCGTAAGGGCGGTGGCAGTAAGAAACTGCTTCACAACAAGCGCATCGGCGGCGGCTTATGTTCCCGTTTCTCCGGCAGCCTTTACGGTAGTGGGAACCTTCGGCGGCAGAAACGTAACATTTAAAAGCGACACAAGCGGAGCGAAGATTTACTATTCTTCAACCACTTCAAGCCTGACAACCTCTGATAAATGCGTTTCAAACGGTCAGACAGTCCTTTTCGAAGACTTCTACGGCACAATTTACGCAAGAGCCTACTATAACGGAAAGTGGAGCAATGTTTCAAGACTTATTTTGAAAATACCCACAATAAACGACCCCACAATTACTTATTCCGGCGGAAAAGCCACAATAAGAACAACAACCCCTAACTGCTACATTTACTACACAACGGACGGCACAACACCTTCCACAACAAACGGCAAAAAACTCTGTTCCAACTCTTATGGTCAGGTTACCGTTTCAAGCGGAACAACGATAAAAGCCATAGCAGTGCGGAGCTGTTTCACAAACAGCACTGTGGTAAGTTATAAGGTTTCATAAATTATTATACAGCGGTATTCGGAAACGAAACCCGAATACCGCACAATCTAAATTATTTAAGAAAGGGCGGCGAAAAAAATGTCTAAAAGAATTATTGCTTTAATTACGGCTGTCATAATGACAAGCCAAATGTTAAGCCCCGTTATGACCTACGGGGAAACCGCAGAAGAGACAGAGTCGGCTGTTTTGACCGATGACCAAGTGACAAGCGGCGCAGCCGTAATCGAAACTGTCGAAACAGATGAGGAGACTGCCGTTGAAGAGGATATCGAAACTGCTGCAGAGTCCGAAACTGCAAACGATTCGGCTTTTACGGAAGAGATAATTTCCGCCGACTTCTCCGAATCGGGCAGCTGCGGCGATAACCTAACCTACACTTATGACAGCGACACCTACACACTTACCATAAGCGGTACGGGAGATATGTATGATTATGAAAGCTACCCCGATTATGCTCCGTGGTATACTTTGAAGAGTAAAATAACATCAGTTATTATAGAAGACGGTGTAACAAGCATCGGTAACTACGCTTTTTATTATTGTTATTTTTTAACAAGTGTAACAATACCCGACAGCGTAACAAGCATAGGTGAATCTGCCTTTAGGGACTGTACGTGTTTAGCAAGTGTAACAATACCCGAAAGTGTAACAAGCATAGGTGAATCTGCTTTCTATGACTGTATAAGCTTAGCAAGCATAACGATTTTCGGCAGCATAAAAAGCATGGGTAAATCTGTTTTCGAGGGTTGCCTCTTTGAAACAGCCGGACCTGTCGGAGGAGGTTATGATTTCGAATTAGGCAGTACAGAATCCATACCTAAATATGCTTTTTATAACTGTACAAGTTTAACAAATATAGTTATTCCCGACAGTACTGTAGAAATCGGATTCTGGGCTTTTTACGGCTGTACGGGTTTAACAAGCGTAACCATACCCGACAGCGTAACAAAAATAGATTCAACTGCTTTTTACAAATGCTCGAATTTAAAATATGTTTACTGTTATGAAGGTTCGACGGCAGATGATGATTCTATTTATTCTTTTTCCGGTTCAAGCAATGTAACCATTGTTTATATTGATGATATAAGTTCCATCACAACCGAAACCACAACCGAAACCACAACAGAGGTAACCGAATCGGGCAGCTGCGGCAATAAATTAACATACACTTATTACAGCGGAACCCACACACTTGTTATAAGCGGTAAGGGAACTATGACTGATTACAGCTACTCCGATTATGCTCCGTGGTATGATTTAAGAGGTAAAATAAAATCAGTTATTATAGAAGACGGTGCAAAAAGTATAGGCAGCTATGCTTTTTACAAATGCACAGGCTTAACAAGTATAACCATATCCGACAGTGTCGAAAGTATAGGTGAATCTGCTTTTTCCTACTGTACAAGCTTAACAAGTATAACCATACCTGACAGAGTAATAAGCATAGACACCGGTACCTTTATGGGCTGTACCGGCTTAGTAAGCATAACGATCCCCGATAGTGTAACAAGTATTAACTCCTATGCTTTTAGAGGATGCTCAAACTTAAAATATGTTTACTATTATAAAGGTTCGGCAGCAGATGATGTTTCTATTTATTCTTATTCCTATTCAAGCGATGTAACCTTAGTTTACCTTGAAGGTGCAGAGTCAACTACATCGGGCAGCTGCGGCGATGACTTAACCTACACTTATGACAGTGACACCTACATACTTACCATAAGCGGCACGGGCGCTATGTATGATTACACTTACGATATGGTATACTTTGAGAGGTAAAATAAAATCAGTCATTATAGAAGACGGCGCAACAAGTATAGGTGCCTATGCTTTTTATAACTGTGAAAGCTTAACAGACATAACGATTCCCGACAGTGTAACAATGTTTAAAACCTATGCTTTTTGCAACTGCATAAGCTTAACAAGTGTAACAATCTCGAACAGCGTGAAAAAAATAGGCGATTATGCTTTTTACTACTGTACAAGCTTAACAAGTATAAGGATTCCGAAAAGCGTAAGCAGCATAGGTTCCCATGCTTTTAACAATTGCTCAAACTTAAGCTATGTTTACTTATATAATGGTTCGGCAGCGGATAATACTACTTTATATTCCGGTGGTTCAAGCGTTATACACTTTATTTACCTTACTACAGAAACCACAACAAAAACCACCACAGAGACCACTACCGAAACCACCACAGATACAACTACAGAAACAACAACTGAAACCACAACAGAGAAAACAACTATATCCACATCGGGCAGCTGCGGTGATAACTTAACCTACACTTATAACAGCGGAACCTACACACTTACCATAAGCGGTACGGGTGCTATGTATGATTATACCTACGACAGTCCTGCTCCGTGGTATGCTTTGAAAAGTAAAATAAAATCAATCATTATAGAAGACGGTGCAGCAAGTATAGGCGACGATGCTTTTTACTACTGTACAAGCTTAACAAGTGTAACCATACCCGACAGTGTAACAAGTATAGGTTTCGAAACTTTTGCCTGTTGTACAAGCTTAACAAGTATAACCATACCCGACAGTGTAACAAGTATAGATGACTGTGCTTTTTACTTTACAGGCTTAACAAGTATAGAGATCCCGAACGGTATAACAAGTATAGGCAGCAGTGTTTTTGAAAGCTACGTGAGTTTAACAAGTGTAACGATCCCGAACAACGTAGCATTTATATATGATTCTGCTTTTTCCGACTGTATAAGTTTAACAAGTATAACGATTCCGGACAGTGTAACAACTATATTACTCGATGCTTTTTTCGGCTGTATAAATTTAAAATATGTTTACTGTTATAAAGGTTCGGCGGCAGATAACATTTCTCTTTATCCCGATTCAAGCGATGTAACAATTGTTTATCTTGATGAAGTAAGTGTCAGCACAACCGAAACCACAACGGAAACAACAACAGAGACAACCACAAAGGCAGCAGCTGAAACCACAACGGAAACCACAACAAAAGCCACGGCGGAGACAACCACAGAAATCACAACGGAAACTACAACGGAGACAACTACAGAAACTACAACGGAAACAACCACCGCCGAACCTTCTTCAGAGGCTGAAACCGAGGGCGAATATGTTGCGGCTCCTACATTTAAGGTAGTGGGGGTTTTCGGCGGAAGAAGTGTTACCTTTACAAGTAAAACCGACGGCGCAGTTATTTACTATTCTTCGTCAACATCTAATTTGACAACAGACGATATCTGTATTGCCAACGGCGAGACTGTTACATATGAGGATTATTACGGAACAATATACACCAGAGCTTATTATAACGGCAGCTGGAGTGACGTAAGCAAGTTTGTTCTTAAAATTCCCGTTGTAAACACACCGACTGTGACGGTAAGCGGAACTACGGTAACCATAAAGTCCACCACCCCCGACAGCTTTATTTGCTACACAACAGACGGCTCGGAGCCTGTTGTTGAGCTTGACGGAACAGTTACAAACGGAACATGGCTTAAAGTAAACGGCGCAAGAAAGAACAGCGGAACAA
>JAJQBF010000043.1 GCA_021203425.1 Clostridiales bacterium
ATAATCACGTCCTTTAAATAACTGTTACTATTTTAACACTGTTTTCTGTAAATTTAAAGTAGGATTTCTTGATTTTTAAAGAAGAATATTATATAATTATATAAGTTTGAAAAGGGCGGAGACGCCCGAGAGAGGAGATTATATATGATAACCGACGACAGAGAATATGAAAAGTCAGTAATTTGCGCCGCAAGCGTATACAAGCAGAAATATTTTTTTAACGACAAATATAAAGAACTGCCCGACAATATTAAAAAAGAAATCAGAATAAAGGTTGTTACTTTGGCGGAAAAACTCCACTGTATTTTTATAATGGGCTTTTATGATGACGGCGGCGTTTATTTTGAAACAAGGGCAGAAGAAGGTGACTTCGATTTTGACGAAATAGGAGCAGCCTTAGAAGTGGGCAGGCTCGAAAGAGAAGAACGGGAGCTTACATCTCAGCTGGGAGTTTGGTATAAGGTTTTCAAACTGGGTATGGCATTATGAAAATAGGAAATCTTGAAATTAATGGCAATGTTTTTTTGGCGCCTATGGCAGGGGTAACGGATAAGGTTTTCAGACAGCTCTGCCGTGAATACGGCGCTGATTTCAGCTATACGGAAATGGTAAGCGGAAAAGGGCTTAAATATAACAGCAAAAACACAGAATTTCTTTTGGAAAGGGGCAAGGGCGAAATTCCCTACGGGGTTCAGCTTTTCGGCTCAGACCCCTATATTTTAAGCGAAATGATGAAAAGGCTTGAAGATAAGGGTGTGGAGCTTTTCGATATAAATATGGGCTGCCCTGCGCCTAAAATAGTCAAAAACGGAGAAGGCAGTGCCCTTATGGATAAGCCCCAGCTTGTGGGTGAAATTGTCAAAAAATGTTCTGACGGTGTCAAGGTTCCCGTTACTGTCAAAATAAGGAAAGGATTCAGCTGTGTAAATGCTGTGGAAATTGCCAAAATATGTGAGGAAAGCAGAGCGGCGGCTGTTGCTGTTCACGGCAGAACAAGAGACGAATTTTACAGCGGCAGCGCCGACCTGAACATTATTAAAGAAGTTAAAGATGCTGTTAAAATTCCCGTTATAGGAAACGGAGATGTTACAGATATCAAAACAGCCGAAAAGATGTTTAAAACAACAGGCTGCGACGCTGTAATGATTGGCAGAGGTTCTTTGGGGAATCCGTTTATTTTCAGAGAAATAAACAGCTGTTTGAAAAACGGAATAAGCCCCGAACCGCCGTCTTATGAAGAAAGACTTGAAACGGCTTTAAGACATATGTATATGCTTATAGATTATAAAGGAGAACACATAGCCGTCAGAGAAATGAGAAGTCATTTAGGCTGGTATATAAAAGGGCTTAAAGGCGCCGCCGCCGCAAGAACGGAGATTAATAAGGCGGAAACTCCCGAAAGACTTAAGGAAATTTTAGCAAGGCTTTTTGATTGAAGGGGGAATTAACCCAACTATTCGCAAAATGTCGCTTTTGCGAATAGTTGGATATCATGAGCGGTGAACAGTGACGTAAAAACGCCTAAGAACACCGGTATATCCGTTATATTATAAAAGAGAGTATCTCAAAAACAGACACTCTCTTTTTATTCGTTCTTTTATTTGTTTATATGTTTGTTTTATTACCACACAAGACCGTCAGGCTGGGTTAAAAATTCTTCATAATAATTGCAGGCAGCCTGAGATGCAGCGTGGAATACATTGTTTGCAAAAAGCAGGTCGGTTATTCCTCTGTTTTTAACAAAATCGGGCAGATTATATGTAAAATATCTCATATCTATTACATATATATCTTCAAAGGAGCTTAACAGGTATGCAGGAATGGCATTTCCGTAGCTGTCTTTAATAATACCCAGCTTTCTTCCGTTTCCGGCGGCATCACTGTGAACGTGAACAACCTTTCCGTCGCCTCCCATAAACGTACAGTATGCGTCGCTGCTTCCGTCCGGAAAATCTATGAAGAAGTCGCCTTCGAAAGGCTCACTTAAACCGGATATATCCGAGCCACTGAACTGATAATTATAATATGTAACAGTATAATCCTTTACTTTAGGCACGTAATATACAAAATCCTCAGGGTTGTTTTTAAGTGTAACGTCACCCGAGTAAGAATACATAGAGCCTACACAGCCGGGGTTAACCTGTGCGTCATATTCCGAAATGTCTTTAAAATCCACTCCGGCTACAGCGGCAAACTCCTTAGCCGCATAGTAAGCCCCTAAAGGCGCCCAGTGGTGATCCGTCCTCAAATATATATCCTCGTCTCTGTGATTTGCAAGAGTTGTGTATACGTTTACGGATTTTACATCTTCAAGACATTCTATTTTACGGTTTATGCTGTCAAGCTGGCTTGTTATATACTGTTTTATTTCCGGTGTGGCATAAAATTCACAGGAAGTAGGTATAACCATACTGTAGACGGTTACATCATCGCCTAATGTATCTTTTACCTTGTTAAGGGTTGCGGCATAATTTTACATAGACTGCGTTGTGCCTCAGTAAAGCATAAGGGCTCTTGTTCCCACAACGGCAATACCGTTGTTTACAACCGTATATTTTTCATCGCTTAAATCGGCAAGCTCGGCATCGGCAATCTGCTGATTTGTATATTCCGTCGTAACTTCCGTTGTTTCAACAGGTTCTTCCGAAACTGTTTCGGAGCCGCCTCCGCCGTTTTCTTCGCTTTCGCTTATTTCTTCATCGCCGCTGTTTACAACAGCCGCTGTTCCGTGAATTGTTATATTGGTTTTTATTCCTCTTTTGTCGGTAAGAAGAGTACTCAGCGTCATAAGCTCGTCTCTGAAGGGAACAGTATCGCTGAAATAAGTACTTATTCCGTCGGTATAATCTCCCTTGAAATAAGCCTCGGCGCTGAATTCGGGGAATTTTTCGAGATTTCTTTTTTCAAGAGCGGAAACCGTACTTCTCGGCAAAATCAGCATAGCCGCCGTAATTCCGGCAAATAGTATGAATGCAAAAAATATGTATATACTGTCGCACATTCTCTGTCTTTTAATTGCCTTTTCTTTGGCTTTGCTGTGTCTGCGGCGTTTGCGGTGAGGCTTTTGGGGGTTGCCTTCACGTCTTCTGCGAACGGAAACATTTTTTTCTTCATATTCTTCCGGAGCTGCTGCTTCAGACTCTTCATCTGAAGGCATATCTTCCGGCTGTAAATCAGCTTTGTTTTCAGCCTTTGGTTCGGCTGATTCAGGCTCATAAACGTCTTCCGGCTTTTCTTCTGAGTTTAAGATTATTTCCGGTTCATCGAAAACCTTCTGTTTCTTCGCCATTTTTCTTTTCTTTTTGCGAATCTTCTCGGGAAGTCTTCGCCTTTCTGTATTTTCAAAAGAATTATCATCATTATTTTTCATAGCTCATATTACCTCAAAATCTAAAATAAAGGAAGGGGTTATTGGTTGCGCCTATAAGCAGAAGAGTGCTTAAGCCAAGCAGAGCTGCTGCTGCGGCGGCTTTAAAAACAGCGGCAACAGGAGGAACCTTAAGGGATAATTTTTTATAAACCTTACCCACACCCCTGCCTATCGGCGTACAGCATATAACTGCGGCTATAATAAGCCATATATTGTTAAGCAGTTGGTTTTTAGCCATAATATCCCAAATTGAAACACTTCTGCCCACGAGCAAGGGCAAAAATTCTTTAAGACGGCCGAAATCTTCAAAATAGAAAAGACACCAGCTGAAAGTTACCACAATAACCGCATACAAATGCATTATAAAGCCTGGAATTTTATCTATAACCTTAAGCAGAGTATATTTTTCAATAAATATAATTAAACCGAAGAACAAACCCCAGATAACAAAATTCCAGCTTGTGCCGTGCCAAAGACCTGTTAAAAACCAGACTATAAGCACGTTTACAAAGTGGTGACGGCGGTTTCCTCCCAAAGGTATATAAACATAGTCACGGAAAAATGACCCCAGTGAAATATGCCATCTGCGCCAAAATTCGGTTATTGACTTGCTTATATAGGGATAGTCGAAGTTTTCATCAAAATGAAAACCCATACATCTTCCCATACCTATAGCCATATCGGAATAGCCTGAGAAATCAATCTGCATAGCAAAGGCAAAAATGCCTATCCATGCGCCGCCTGTTGAAAGAGCGGAAAGCTCTCCGTCAAGAAGAGCGGAAGATATTACCGAAAGCTGGTTTGCAAGTATAACTTTTTTTTGCAAGTCCCACAAAAAAATCTGAAACTGCCGGCGGCAATATCGTATTTTGTCGCCCTGTGGTCATTTATTTCCTCGGCAATTGTGGAATATCTTACGATAGGTCCGGCAATAAGCTGAGGGAACATTGAAATATATAAAAGAAGATTTTTAAATGATGTCTGCGCCGGAACCTTTCCGAAATATACATCTGCCAAATAAGACATCGACTGGAATGTATAAAAGCTTATGCCTATAGGCAGAGAAATATTCGGCACGGGAACGGCAAAACCGAAACTGTTTATTGTTTCGGCAATAAACCCTGCATATTTAAATATGCCTATAAAAATAACATCTATAAATATACCGACGATAAGAGCAAGCTTTGATTTTTTCTCTCCTCTGTCAATTAACAGACCGCTTATGTAATTTACACAAACCCCTGCAAGCATAAGAAAAACATATATAGGCTCTCCCCATGCGTAAAAAATAAGTGAGAATACAATTAAAAT
>JAJQBF010000134.1 GCA_021203425.1 Clostridiales bacterium
GTTAATTGCCATAATCGAAACCTTTGTGTAACATTTCTGTAAATATCCGTGATTTCGCCGTGTTGCAGGGGGTAAATAGGATTGACTAAATATTATAAATATGGTAAAATAAAGGAAATATGAATAAGGAGGTTAGTGACATATGAAAACATTGATAGCATATTTTTCTCTTTCAGGGGTAACGAAGAAAGAGGCAGAAAGAATTCAAAAATTAACAGGCGGAGATTTATTCGAAATCAAAGGCGAAAAAAACTATGGCAGTTATATTAAAGCTGTTGCTGTGGGCGGTAAAGAAATAGCGACAAAAGAAATGCCTAAGGTAACCAATCATGTTGAAAAATTCGATTCTTATGACCGAATTTTAATTGGATTTCCGATTTGGTATGGAAACTGTCCTCGCTTAATCCGTTCATTTGTAAATGAGTATAATTTTGCCGGAAAAGATGTTTATGTTTTTTGTACAAGCGGGGCATCCGGCTCAGAAAAATCAGAAAAAACACTGAAAGAAATATGCAAAGGTGCAAAGGTGCATTCAGCAATTCGTATCAGTAAGCAAGATGATGATGAATTAAAATTATGGCTTGAAAAATAACGAAAAAACTCCCAACCGTATTGGAAGGGAGTTTTATTTCTATGCTCTTATTTCAGTTCCGTCTTTGAAGGTAACGAGAATGTCATCTTTTGTTTTTATGGTTATGTAGTCTATCATTGAAAGCCAATCCTCATCACGAAAATCGGTAAGCAAGTCTTGTTTTTTTAAGCTGCTCCAAATACAACTCTATTTTCTGCCGGCGGGCTTGCTTTTCTGTTATGAGATTGGAAATTTCGGTGTGCCGTTCTTTTGTATTATCGTATTTTTCAACAAGTTCATCATAGCGTTTTTGGTATTCCGTTTGGTCGAGAGCAATATGGGCATTTTCTTTTATGCAGTTTTCAATGTGTTCTGCTGCAATGGTAATTTCCGACTCAAGCCTTTCTCTTTCTTGTTCCAATTTTTCTGTTGACAAAAGCGGAAGAACAGCCTGTTTGTAGGTACTGATGATTTCTTCTTTTTCTGTGATTGCTTGATTTGCTGTCCACAGAAATATATCTTTGATTTCTTCTTCTGTAAGATTAGGTGAAGTGCATTTTTCTTCATCAAATTTATGACTGCACTGCCACATTGTTTTGCGGTATTTGCTGTTGGAATGCCATACTTTTGGACCGTACCAACCTCCGCAGCATCCGCATTTTAATTTGCTTGAAAATATGCTGATTGAGCTTAATCGGTTTCTACCGGGTTTGCGAGCTGCCATTAATGTTTGAACCATGTCGAATGTTTTGGGGTCGATAATAGCCTCGTGATTGTTGTGTACATAATATTGCTGTATTTCACCCTCATTGACTTTTTTCTTTTTTGTAAGAAAGTCAACAGTATAGGTTTTCTGCAAAAGAGCATCTCCTTTGTATTTTTCATTTGTCAGTATGTTCCTGATGTTCCCCGGATTCCATTTGCTTTTACCGCCCGGAGTTGGTATTCCTTCGGCTGTTAGGGTTTTGGCAATACGCATAGGTGATACACCTGTAAGAAACATTCCGTAAATTCGCTGAACAATCTTCGCTTGTTCCGGATTGACTACAAGATTTCCGTCTTCACCTCTGTCATATCCGAGGAAATGTCCGAAGGGAACGGTAACCTTTCCGTCAGCAAAACGCTTTCTCTGTCCCCATGTGCAGTTTTCCGAAATGGATCGGCTTTCTTCCTGCGCCAAGCTTGACATTATTGTTATCAAAAGTTCGCCTTTGCCGTCAAATGTCCAAATGTTTTCTTTTTCAAAATAGCATTCAATATTGTTTTCTTTCAGTTTTCTGATTGTAGTGAGAGAGTCAACAGTGTTTCTTGCAAATCTGCTCACCGATTTTGTTATAATTAGGTCAATTTTTCCGCTTAAGGCATCAGCAACCATTCGCTTAAAGCCTTCTCTGTGTTTGGTTGATGTTCCCGTAATACCTTCATCCGTATAGACTTCTACAAAATCCCAATCATTACGGTCTTTTATGTAGTTTGTATAATAATCTACCTGAGCTTCGTAACTCGTAAGCTGTTCTTCATGGTCTGTAGAAACTCTTGCATAGGCGGCAACACGTCTTTTCTTAGTGCTGTTAATCGGTGCTGCCGTAAACCTGCTCAGAGTTGCGGGAATCGTTGTTACTCTTTTTGACATGATTTTTCCACCTTCTTCCTTCTCTTATTGCCTTTGTTTGTTTTATCCTGCGTTCTTCTGTCCAAAGAGTACCTATTCGCTTATCAAGGTACTCTTTTGTTTCACTATGCCCGTCACGAAAATGAAATGTAACTTTATGTTCGAGTATTGATGCATATTCAATTTTCTCATCCATTTTTTCTTCGTTAAACTCATCAAGTCTGAGAACCTCGGTTACAAGCCGTTTCATTGTGCCGTCCTTAATTGCGGGATTATTGCACTGACTGCGCGGTGAAGAACAATGCCAACTGCGGACAGTAATTCCTGTTGATAAAGTTCTGCATTGACTGCGGTAATTTGCTCCGCAGCAACTGCATTTTATAAAACCCGTAAATTCGTAGTAAAAATTTTTGTTTGGGTTTGTGTCCTTGTTTTGATGAAGTTTTCCCCCAGTTTTTTCTGCGTTCTTCTGTCCACCAATCCTTTTTTGCTGTAGACTTATATTCCCAAGTATGCTTGATTTCCGAACCATCGGTTAAATGGAAAATTAACACATTATCAGAGCAGACTGTAATGGTTTTTACTTTTTCGGAAAATAAATCTTCATCAAATTCTTCAATACCGAGTACTTTGCAGCAGGATTGTATAAGCGCCTCATTAGGCACGTTCTTTGCGTTGCAGGCTTTTATACTTTTCGCATCTTTTGTTCGGCAAGTCCAAACTATACAAGAATCATTCTTGCGTTTCCATGTGTTTTTGCGGTAACCCTTACCGCATTTTTCACATTTCAGCTTGCTTGTAAAACAAGACGTATGAATGTGAGGGTTTGCAAGTGCTCCGAGTTCTCTCCTTCTTGCCATTTCTACTTGTACACTTTGATATGTTTCCATATCAATTATTGCTTCATGCGAATTTTCAACAAAGTACTGTGGAAGTTCACCTCGGTTTATACGGCTTTTCTTGGTTATGGGGTCAACTGTGTATTCTTTTTGAAAAAGCAAGTTTCCCGTATAAGTGATATTTTTAAGAATATGCCTTATAGCCGAATTGCCGAAATGGTTGCCCTTATATGATTTTACTCCCATTTCTTCAAGCTGTTTTTCGGTACTTTCAGCAGATAGACCTTTTTGAAAGTTATCAAAAATCAGCTTGACAATTTTTGCCTCATTAGGTTCAACCACAAGTTTGCCGTCTTTCCAACGATAACCGAAAATTCCAAATTGCCCGTTGGGTATGCCTTCTTTAAACCGTTTAACAGTTCCCCATTTAACGTTTTCGGAAATACTTCGGCTTTCTTCCTGTGCAAAAGAAGCCAGAATACTCATCATCAGTTCTCCGTCACCGCTTAAAGAATTGATATTTTCTTTTTCAAATCGGACTTCTATTCCTTTTTCTTTAAGATGTCTGACTGTTTCCAATAAGTCAACGGTATTTCTTGCAAAACGCTGTATTGATTTGGTTAGAATAATATCAATTTTGCCGGCTTCGCAGTCTGCAAGCATTCTGTTAAACTCGGTGCGGTTTTTTGTTCCTGTTCCCGAAATGCCGTAATCGGCATAAACTCCTGCATATTCCCATTCAGAATGCCTTTGTATTAAACTGCTGTAATAGCTTATTTGTGTGGAAAGCGAGTGTTTCATACGTTCCGTTTCCATAGATACTCTGGCATAAGCTGCTACACGTTTTCTCTTCATTGGAAGAGGCATTTTTCTTTCCAATTTTTCTACTGTTTTCATAGAAATTCCTCCTTTCTCAGTGTCTATATATCACTCTAAAAGAGGAATAAGTCAAGCATTTTCGGAAAATAATGTACCCAAATACGGGCGGTATTTTTCGAGGAAAATTGTATCAATTTCAGCATATTCATCTTTGGTGATTAAATGCTTTTCGAGCATATTTTCTGCAATTGAAAGAGCAGTACGGTACAGCATATCATTGTGTATTTCTTTGTTTGTCATTCTGCAGCACCGCCTTTAAACCTTGCAGAAATATAGCAGGAATGGGAGCAGTAAATTCTGTGTTTGTTTCCGTAAGCAGAAAATGCTTTTCCGCAGACAGGGCAGATGTAATTGTAAACAGCCTTCTTTTTTACTTGCCCCTGATGTGTGTTCCACCATTTTGTTCTGCAAATAGAACAGCAGAATTTTCTTTTCTTTGTTTTCGGTTTCTGAATAATAGGCTTACCGCAATTCAAGCACGTATTCAAGTTCTTAGTGTTGTTTGATGCCATTACTCCAGCAAGATTATGAGAACGGCAATATGCCTTTACGCTGTCTTTGGATAAGCCGGTTATTTTAGAAATGGCTGTATAGCCGTAACCCTTATGCCGTAAATCTGTATTGGTTTTTCTTTGTTCGTTTGTCATTATTATCCCTCCGGTCTGAGAGAAGTCCTCTCATTACCTACTGGAAAAAAATCGGCTGTCCGGTCCGGTTTTCAAGCAAAAAAATAATGCCTATCAAGGAAAAATCCTCAATAGGCATAAGTTCATTCAGTT
>JAJQBF010000236.1 GCA_021203425.1 Clostridiales bacterium
TTCATAATTTTTTTAAAAAGTTTAAAAAATTTTTAAAAACCCCTTTACAAATTGACTAAAAGAAGGTATTATATTAATAGACTAATTATTGCACATTTATCCTTCGGTTTAACGTGGTGCAGTAGTTTTGTGTAAAATTACCTATATATACAAAGGGGGATTTTTATGAAAAAGAACATTTTAACAAAGGCTGCAACGGTTGCGGTTGCTTTGTTAATCGTTTTGGGTCTTTCAGCCTGCGGCAGTTCTAAGAAGAGTGTAGCTCTTCAGGAAAACGGCAAGCCGGAAAGCATCTCCATTATGGCTACTACAATTCTTACAGAGAACAACGGTCATGCTGAGTTCTGTGCTAAGTATGAAGAGCTTACCGGAATTAAGCTTACTATTGAAAAACCCGAACACAACCAGTACTATGAAAAAGTAGGTATTACATTTGCGGCTGAAGAGCCTGCAGACATAATCGAGCTTGGTTCAACTTACTATCCGTCATACGCAGCAGAAGGCGTTCTCTGGGATATGACAGACGCATGGGAATCTTCTGATCTCTATGCAAATTCAGATGTTGTATCTGAAAAAACACTTAAATATGTAAACGGTATGAGAACTGACGGCGACGTTGCTTCTGCTACAACAGAAGAAGAAAAAGCAGCTGTTACAGACCGCATCTACGGCTTCCCCAACATAAGAGGCGGCGGAACGGTTACATATGCACGTAAAGACTGGATGGACGCTTTGGGAATCGAGAATCCTACAAGCTATGAGGAATTCTATGATATGCTTAAAGCCTTCAAGACAATCGGCGAAAGCGACGCTAAAGACTCAAACGGCGTATCCTTTAAGGAAAAATATAAGGGTCAGACAATTTACCCCTTAACTGTTGCCGGTCTTATCTCTACAGAGTCACCCTATGAAATCTACTTAAGAGAATTTTATCAGGATGCCCGTCCCGATATTCACTATGATGAAACAAAGGGTAAGTACGTAGACGGCGTTTTAACAGAGGAAATGAAAGCGGGTCTTCAGAGAATCGAAGATGCTTGGAATGACGGACTTATCGATCCTCAGGCTATTTCAAACAAGACTTCAACCTGCCGTGACAAATTCCAAAGCGGTATTGTAGGCTGTTTCAATTACTGGGCAGGTACATGGAACAGAACTCTTGACAAGAACTTAAAGCAGAAGGATCCTACAGCGGAAATGGTAGCCCTTCCTTCATTCGATATTGAAAAGGAATATTACATCGAACGTCCTGCTATAGCTTATGTTATTACAAACTTCTGTGAGCATCCCCAGGAAGTATTTGAAAACTTCATTCTTTACTCACATGACGGCGGCGAAGGTCAGCTTCTCTTCACACACGGTGTTGAAGATGTTCACTACACAGTTGATGAACGTGACGCAAGCGGCAACGTAACAAAGGCTACAGCACTTCCCACAATGGCAGACGCACAGACAGACTTCGAGAAGTCATTCTATGACGCAGCTCTTTCAATTACGGAATTTGATGATCCTTTCGAACTTGACGAAAGAATCGTAACATCACTTGCCGTATTTGATGAATATTCAGTCCTTTATGATTTGCCTGTTATGGACTCTACAGTTGCTGAACAGCTTCCCGATGTAGAAACAGCTAAGCAGCAGCTTCTCTCCAATATCGTTATTGAAAAGATGTCCGTAGAAGAGGCACTTGCAGTTTATGCAAGCGATACCGAAAGACAGAGAAAGATTATCCTTGAAACTCTTAACGGTGAATATGACGAATCCGCAGACGCAGCTGAAATAGCAGCTCTTACAGGCAGCGGTTCCTAAGCAGCATCGGAAGATGAAGAATAATAACAGACAAATATAAAGAAAGGGTGAATTAAATGGCTCAACCGGTACAAAAAGGTAATTATGATCACATTATTGTTAAAAAACCGTCAGCTTGGGTAAGAATGAAGAAATATGCAGGTTTCTATCTTATGTTCCTGCCTGTAGTAGTAGTACTTTTCATATTCTACTATGCACCTATGTACGGTATTACATTCGCATTCTATAACTACAAGCCAAACGGAAAGGAACCTCAATTTGTAGGTCTTGCAAACTTCCAAAAGCTTTTCAGCGACCCTACCTTCTGGGCTTCCTTTAAAAACACGCTTATTATAAGCTTGGTAAACTTAGCACTTGCAACAGTAACATCTGTAGTAGTAGCCCTTCTTCTTAATGAAATTCAGAGGGCTATGGTTAAGAAGGTTATAAACACAGTATTATACCTGCCTCACTTCCTTTCATGGGTAGTTGTTGCATCTATATTCATGCTTCTTGTACAGCCCAACGGTCTTTTAAGCCAGATTCTCCATCTTTTCCATCTTATCGATGATACGGCTCTGGCACAAACCGACTGGCTGACCCAAAAGAGCTGCTGGAGAATTATATTCTACTTCATTAACCGTTGGAAAGAAATCGGCTGGGGCACAGTTATCTATATTGCCGCTCTTGCAGGTATTTCTCCCGATTATTACGAAGCCGCTGAAATCGACGGCGCAAACAGATGGCAGCAGACACTTAACATTACGCTTCCCTCTCTCAGCAACACAATCCTCGTTGTATTCATTCTTAACCTTGCTAGGGTTATGAACATATTCGAGTCTGTATTCGTTCTTTATAACTCAGCTGTTTACTCAGTAGCAGACGTTATCGGAACATATACATACCGTGTAGGTCTTAAGCCCACTGTTGGTCTTCCCAACTACGGCTACTCTACAACAATTGGTATCTTCAAGTCAATCGTATCTCTTATTCTCGTATTGATAACAGATGAGATTTCCAAGAAAGTCCGTGGATACGGTCTTGTATAATAAAGGGGGTTTAGCATAATGGTATATAAATTTAGTTTAAGTGACCCTAGATACAGAGGCAGGTCAATATTCGCTATATTCAACTTTGCTTTTATGGTAATCCTTATGGCGTGTATGCTCCTCCCGATTATCAAGGTTTTGGCAGATTCATTTAATGCCGACACCGTTTACGGTTTCAATCTTTGGCCCTCTAACCCGACTATCGACGGTTACGCTTACGTTATAGCAAGAGGCGGTTCCGAATATTTGAAAGCCTTCGGTATTTCGGTTTACACGACAATTGTCGGTACATTCATCGGTCTTCTTCTTTCTGCAATCGGTGCTTACATACTTATTCAGAGAGAAATGCCCGGTAACAAGTTCTTCGGATATATGTTCCTTTTCACAATGATGTTTAACGCAGGTACAATCCCTCTGTTCTTGGTTATAAGGGCTATCGGACTGTATAACACTCTTTGGGCTGTTATCTTCCCGCTTTCAATGAACGTTTATAACTTAATACTTATGAGATCCTTCTTCGAACAGCTTCCCAAGGCTCTTTTCGAAGCTGCTGAAATCGACGGATGTACACCTTACGGAATCTTCTTCAAGATCGTTCTTCCGCTTTCAAAGGCTGCTCTTGCATCAATCGGTTTGTTCTTCGCCGTTGCTTTCTGGTCAGAATACGTTCAGTACGTAATCTATATCTCAGACACAGATAAGTACAACTTCCAGGTTAAGTTAAGAACACTCGTTATCGATGATACATTTACTCTTGACAGTAACTTCAATGCTTCTCTTAACACAGTTAAGAACGCAGCTATCATCATAGCAATCCTTCCTTTCATCTTCATCTATCCTTTCTGCCAGAAATACTTCATGACTGGTGTAACAATGGGTGCTGTTAAGGAATAATTGCAGAACTTAATAAATTAACTCCTATACAATAAGTACAGGCAGTATATAGAAAGACCGTTCCGCTGTGGAGCGGTCTTTTTTAAACTGCATAGGCAGGCAGCAGCCGTCTTTTATAATATGGCGGTATGCAATGCATATGGGAGTTTACTTTAAAATCAAAGGAGGAGTGAGCATGAAAATATATCAGATTGTTTTCAGCCCCACAGGCGGAACACAGCGGACTGCAGACATTTTAACGGCAAAAACGGAAAATTATGTAAATGTGGTTGACTTAACCAATCCGCAAAATGATTATTCTGCATTGAACCTGAAACAAGATGATATTGCCATTATTGCGGTTCCGTCTTACGGAGGACGTGTGCCTCATCTTGCGGCTGAACGGCTTTCAAAAATAAACGGCGGTCAGGCTTATTGTGTTGTTGTCTGCGTATACGGAAACCGTGCGTATGAAGATACGCTTATTGAATTATATGATATTGCAGAACAAAATAATTTCAGAGTGATTTCTGCCGCTGCCGCTGTTGCAGAACATTCTATAATACATCAATATGCCACAGGCAGACCGGATAAACAAGATGAAGAGGAATTAAGCGGTTTTGCGGAGCAATCTTTGAAAAAATTAAAAAGCCCGTTTCCGATATGTCTGTTTTACATATACCCGGTAATCGCCCCTATAAAAAGTATGGCAAGGGCGGGCTGATCCCCAAAGCCGACGACAGATGTACAGGCTGCGGTCTTTGTGCCGAAAAATGTCCTGCGCAGGCAATCAGCAAAGAAAACCCAAAAAATACAGACAGCGAAAAGTGTATTTATTGTATGAGGTGCGTTTCACAATGTCCACAGTCAGCTCGTAAAGTGAATGAGGCGGCGGTTTTGGCTATAGCACAGGCAATAAAAGAAACCTGTTCGGTAAGAAAAAATAACGAGCTTTACATTTAAAGA
>JAJQBF010000095.1 GCA_021203425.1 Clostridiales bacterium
CATTTATAATATCACATTATTTGGTAAATGTCAAGTGAATTGTAAAAATTTTTAATTTTTTACAATTACAGGAATTTTTATTGTTTTTCCTTCTATAAGCATATCTCCTTCTGACATATTGTTTGCCGCCATAATATCATCAACCCTGTCTTCGGAACTGTAAAAATAATTTGACAAAAATATAAGAGTATCTCCTGCCTTGACGGTATATTCTTTATATGAAACCTCACTTTCTGTCGGTGATTCTTATATAATTTTCGTTTGTATTTCTTCGGAACTTTTTGCAGCTGTTTCTGCTGATACTTCTTCCGCTGTCTCTTCGGAAACTGCGCTTTCCGCCGGTTCTGTTTTATCGGCAAAAACCGCCTGTGCCTGCTAAACGTTATCTTTAAATTCAACATAGTTTTTTCCGAGAGAATTTATTTGCTTTTCAATGTATTCTATTCGTGAGTTGCTTTTCAGAAGTCCTCCACCTATTATCAAAGTAACAAATAACAGGGCAAAGCTTAAACTTCCTAAGAGATTTGCCGCCTTTTTGGGGTTAAGCTCAATTGATTCAAGAGAAAACCGACCTTTTTCTTTAACAGGTCTTCTTCTCCTTCTTAAGACAGAGCTTAAATATGCGTCTACATTTTCGGTTATATTTTCTCTGGGTTTTTCATCGGCTGAGACTTCTTTTTTTACACTGAGAAGATATTCATGCATTCCTTTGTTTTTTGTCATAATAAATTATATAGCCGCTTATGGGTCTTAATTTTGGGCTGTTTTCCTCTTTTCTGAAAAATGACTGCGATTCATCGAGAGGGTCTGTAACATAAAACACCTAATAAGGCTTTTTAAAATTTTTCAAATGATAGGTTGTCAAATCAGTGTTTAAAAAATCTCCGTAGCATGGCTGAACATAACACCAGCCTACAGTTTCAAGGTCATTAAAATACTGTGCCCTTTTTCTTTCTGCGGCTTTTTTTCATCTTCGGAAAAAACCTCTATAGCACCGTATTTTACGGTATTTTCTCCTTCTACGGCGCCGCTTATGTAAAGAGCGTCTTCTCCGTCTTCCTTTTTAACATTTCCGAAAAGCATAAACATAAGGTTTTTGCCCTCGTTTTTTTCCGTTACGTATTTCAGAAAAGTAATTACATAGTCTTCTATGTATATTTTCTGCCCCTTTGCTATACTGCCGATTTGTTTTATGTTGCTGCTGACTTCATTATTCATACCGTTCGCTCCTCTTTTGTAATATTTTTATTGTGGAATTTATAATATCATACTTCGAATTTATAAATTGGAGAAAACAGTCATTAAATTCTTATATTTTATCGACCCTTAATTTTAAATTACGGTTGAATTATTTGCTTACGTGCAATATAATTAATAAAAAGATTATAAAATCACAAAGGAGGCACAGTATGATTAACTTTGACAGATTTCCGAACAACACAAGAAAAGCCCTTACAATGAGCTATGACGACGGAAAAACCGCCGACCGCCGTCTTGTTTCCATATTTAACAAATACGGTATAAGAGGCACATTCCACATAAACTACGGACTTTTGCCCCGTCCCGAAAGAATAGAAAAGGAGGAGCTTGCCGAGCTTTATAAGGGACACGAGGTTTCGGCTCACGGTCTTACACACCAGTCACTTTCAATTACACCAAGTGAAAATATAGTAAGAGAGGTTATGGCAGACAGAATAGGGCTTGAAAGCCTTGTGGGCTATCCTGTAAGAGGTATGTCTTACCCAAACGGTCTTTATTTATGACGACATGGTTATTTCTGTGCTTAAAGCCTGCGGCATAGAATATTGCCGGGCTGTTGAAACAACTAAAAAATTTACAATACCAACTGACTTTATGAGGTGGGAAGGAATCTGTCACCACAACCAAGGTTTTTTAGAGCTTGCAGACAGCTTTCTTGCCCAGCCCTACAGAAACCGCCCCCATCTTATGTATGTATGGGGTCACAGCTATGAATTTGACAGAGACAACAATTGGGATATGATTGAAGAATTCTGCCGAAAGGTAAGTGGAAAAGATGATATTTGGTATTGTACGAATATAGAATTTGTCGACTATATGAATGCCCTTAAAGCTCTTCGTTTTTTCCGCCGACTGTTCTCTTGTTTATAACCCTACCTCGCTTAAACTGTGGATTTCAAAAGATGAACAGCCCATAGAAATACCCGCCGGAGAAACCGTAAAAATTTAATTTGAAAAATTATGTAAAGTATAAGATTAATAAAACCTCCCCTAATCGAAGGAGAGGTTTTATTAAATTTGTTTTTTAGCTTTGATTTTTATGTAATCATTTAAAATTTATCCCTCTTCGGGGTTAAAATCACAGACTATGTTAAGACTGCCTACGCTGAAGTCTTTATTGGCAACATAAACCGTGTCGCCGTATTCGGCATAGCCTACTGAAAGGGTAAGGTCTGTGTCGCCGCCGCCTACTACCTCAAAGGTATAGGTTTCGATTACTCCGTCATTGGTTTCAGAACCTTCTTCCGCTGTACATTCGGTAAATACGGAACCTTCTGCATCAGCCACCTCGGGAGAAACAAGTTTAAGTATATCCGTGTCATATTTTATTGTGTAGTTAAGATTTGAAAGCCCGGGGTTATCCTTTACATTTACGGTTACATTGAAGGTTTCACCGAGAGTGTCATGAAGGGTTATTTCAGTGTCTAAGTAGATTGAAAAGCCCTCTGTGTCGGAAGTGAAAATAACGTCTTCTGTTTTGCCTTCTATTCTGGGGTCTTTATAAGACTTAAGGTAAGCTGCAAGGCTTGACAAAGTGTCTTTTGAGTTATCCTGAGCTATAGGAGTATATTCCTCTCCGCTTATGGCATCATTACTTCCGCTTATAGCCTCAGCCATAAAGTAAGCTACTGTTCTTGCGCCGTATGAATTAAGGTGAGTATTGTCAAGTCTGTAGTTTTCGTCAAGTTCACCGCTTTCGGTAAAATATTCCTTTGTTGTCATATAATCATCTGAATAAGCTGCATGATATGCTCCGTAGCCGTCTGATCCGTCAGCCGAGCCTCTGCCCAAAGAAATATATTCATTATATGTCATTTGTGTATTGTCTATATAAGGAAGATCAAGGTTTACTGCTAAATCTCTTATGGTTTGAAAATAGTTTCCGTAACCTACTCTATCTAAATCATGAATGTCACTTCCCGTTACATCATCTGATACACGGTTTCTTCTGATTATGGGTGTTGCAAGAATTACATTAACTCCGGCATCTTGAGCAGGTTTAATATAGTTTACATAGAGAGAATTTGCAAACTGACCCTCTGTGTCTATTCCGTCGGCGCCCATAGATGCGTTTGTGAAACGTGCCTCGTCTAAAAACTTCTCGTCATTATGACCGAAGGCAATTATAAGATAATCTCCGGCTTTCCATGAGCCTTTAAGAGATGCATAGTTTGCATTTTGAGTAAAGCTTTTTGAGCTTATACCCGAAACAGCATAGTTTACAAGATTTATTTCATTTGTATTGAAATATTTATCAAAAGCCATACCGAAACCGTTTCTCATAACAAGATAATTTCCGCCGTTTTTATAATAATCTGAAGATGTATAGGGTGAACCTGTGGAATTACCTATAAGGAAAAGCGTAGGCAGAGAAGAGTCTATATCGTTTGGCTTTTCGTCTCCTTCATATATGGAAACATTTGAAACATATATTTTTTTGTTAAAAGAGGCTTTTTCCGTTTCAAAAACAAGCTCTTTTATGTCAGCTGCCGAGAAAGCTGATTCTGTGGTAAAACCGTCTGCCGAAAGAGTTACTGTATTTGAAGAAAAGTCGAATGTAAACTTAAAGGTTTTAAGCTTGTTTACAGATAATATTGTTCCAAGAGGAACGGCATTATAGTTATCTCCGTCGGTTATAAGATATAAATAACCTGTAGAATATAAACGCAGCTTTGCGGTTTCACTTCCGTCTGAAGATAAAATTTTACACAGATCAACACCTAAAGCATTAGACGCAAGGCTTGTTTCAACCGTAACAACACCACCTGTTACAGCCTCAAAAGGAATATGAAAGGCTGTTGATTCTGTTGTAGATTTGTTTGTTACGGCGGCGCAGATTGTGCCGTTTAATGTTTCATATATGGCATAACACTGGTTATCGGGACCCTCTGTTGTATAATAAGCCGAACCCATGTCTTTTGAAAGTCTGTCGCCGGCGGCGCCTGTTGAAAAATTAAGTTCTACAGGGGAAAACTCCGCCGAGTAAGCCGTTATGTTAATTATAGAAAAAGCTATAGCCATCACCATTAATAAAGAAATTATTTTTTTCATATATTACACCCCCGAACCGCAGTGAGCACATTTTGTAGCTTCAATATGTATTTCTGACTTGCAGTAGGGCAAACTTTTGTTGTCGGAGAGGTAAGCGTTTCTTTTTTATGCATATTGTTAATTGCCTTAACAATTAAGAAAAGCACGAAAGCAGTAATAATAAAGTTGATTATTGCTCCTAAAAGAGTTCCTACGTCAAAAATTCCTATTGTTCTTACAGCGGTGCCTATGTCGCTGCCCCCTGTGGCAAGACCTATAAGGTAGTTAATAAGGGGCGTTATTATGTAGTCAACTATATTTGTGATTATAGCGTTGAAAGCAGCACCTATAACAATACCTACGGACATATCGAT
>JAJQBF010000204.1 GCA_021203425.1 Clostridiales bacterium
GCTACATATAATTCTTTTGTTATTTGCTCTGTCTACTTGACAGGGGTGGGTTCAAGTATTGCCGTTAAGGCGGAAATAAGGCTTTTTTCATTGTTAAAGAAACAGCACACAAGAGCGCCGAAAGCTGCCGCTGCAAGGGAGTAGAAGAATGTGATGAGAACTTCCGCCAAGCTGCCGTTTCCGCTTAAATAAAGCCCCGGAAGAGATGAGGCGCCGCAGAGCACCGCCGGAACAGTAAAATAAGTATATGAAACAACTGTTTTTAAAAGCGGTGAGAAAGACTTGCCGAAACCTGTTTTAAAGTCCTTTATCAGATAAAAGCCCCCTAAAATTCCCCCAAGCATTATATATATGCCTAAAATTCCTCTTAAAAAGCCGAAAACATTAACTGTTTCCGTTTCAACCGCCGAATTTTCAATATATTCATATTTGAGAGAAATTACGGCATCTGTGTTTAAAAGGCTGTTATATATTTCAAAAAGCCTCTCTGTGTTTACGGCTTTTTTTTCGTAAGCAAATTCCTCCAGTATATTGTAGGCATAGCTGTAAAACAGCTCCGAAAAAATAATTTCGTTTATAACCTTATCAAAAGCTGTGGCAGGAGATTTATAACATATTATGGAATTTTTAATATCCTCACTGCTGTAGACTTCGGGCAGATTTTCAGTAAAATAATATCCGCACTCTATCATACGACCGCTGACATCGTTTTTCATTTTTTCGATATCGTTGTAAAAAATGAATTCAGCTGCCCCGTCATACTCTTTGAAAAGGCTTGTGTCAACGCTGCTTTCGGTATAAATTCCCGCCTTTATTTTAATATCCTCGTCTAAGCCTATAGATTTTAAAAACAGACAGCAGAGAGGAATTATAACAATAACCGCCATAAAGGGAATATTTTTAAAATATCTTTTAAACATAAGTATTGTAAAATAATATAACCTCATTTAACCATATCCTTAATATATATTAATATCAAAATGACAGTTAGTGCAGCAAGGGGAAGAAACAAAGTGTTTTCGGCGGCAGTACTGTCATAAAGAGCCGTAAGACCGTTTCCCATTATTTTTATAGGCATAAAGCCCGAAACAGCGGTTACTTTCTCAGGCAGAAAGCTTAAAGGGAGAATGGCTCCCGACAAAAGTCCGCAGATAAGTGTAAAAAACAAAATTATGAGAACTCCGGCAAGGTCGGCTATGTAAAATGTGCCGCTTACGAATACAGCACAAAAGGCAGCAGCCGAAATTATTCCCGTTATTGACTCAAAATTTAAAACAGGGGTCAACCCGAGGCTTTCGGGGAGAAGAAACAACAGAGCCGTTATTGCCGCCAAGATCGCCGAATAGAAAAGGAGGGCGGTTATAAGGTTTATGAAATAAAGCTTAAAAGCACCTATTCCTCTGACTTTCAGCTTTTCGGCAAGAGC
The DNA here is from genome assembly GCA_021203425.1 of Clostridiales bacterium. Lineage (GTDB taxonomy): Bacteria > Bacillota > Clostridia > Lachnospirales > CAG-274 > JAJQCI01. The sequence continues at coordinate 1,427 of JAJQBF010000204.1, forward strand.
CGCCGAAGGGGAAAGCCCTGTTTTTGAGAGGGTTATGCCCAAAAGAAGAAGAAACATAATAATTCCGTAAATTGTATAGTGCTGTAAAAGGGTAAGACTTCCGGCGGCGGAAACCGTAAAGTCCTTAAATATGTCTTCTCTTGAAAATGCGGCATTGATATAAACTATGTTTAAATCTATTATGTCTTCTTTTCCGGTTTCTTCGCCGAAATAATCGGTAAAGGCATATATGCCTGCCTGAGCCGCCGCAAGGTCGCCTATTCCGGCTGACATATAAGATTTTACAAGCAGGGCGTCTGCCGTTCCGCTTTTGGGAAGATAAACCAAGGCAGGAGTATTTTTGCCATTTATTATGTCGGAAACAAAGCCTTCGGGAATTATAACTCCGCCGTAGACTTCTCCCTTTTCAACCATAGGCAGAACCTCATCTTTTTCTGTCCTTATAATTTCAAGGCTTTCCCTTGCGCTTTCCATTTTTTCTATTGCTGCAATCATAAGAGAGCTTGATTCTTCATCGGGGTAATAAACGGCTATTTTAATTTTTCCGCTGTCTTCGGAGTAAATATATTTTGAGGCAAACAGTGAAAAACCGCCGCATATAAGCCCCAGAACGATAAATCCCGCTGAAAACAGGGGAATACTCCTAAACAAAATTTTAAGTTCAGCCTTTAAAAGTCTGAAAAACATATATAATCACCTTTTTTAATTATTCCAAGCCCAAAAGAGAAACCATTGATTTAAGATTTTCATAACCGGATTTAATTTCATCTACAAGAGCCTTAAGCTCATCATCGCTTTCGGTAAACAGATTTACCGTTTCGCCTTCGGGCTTTGCGATTTCTTCCGAAAGAGGATTTACTTCCAAATCAAGCCCTAAAGATATAATGAGAGCATTACCCACATAATAGCTTATATCATCGGCGGAAAGGCTGAAACTGTCTTCTGTCTGAGTCATTGAGCCGTCAGAAGAAAAGCTGATACTGTCGCCTGTGTTGTCTCTGTTTGCTACGGTAAACTTCAGGCTGTAGGCAAATGTGCTTTTTGAATATGATGCATCAGCGGTAATTTCATACGGGGCTGAATAAAGCTCGGTAAAGCCGTATACACTTAAATTTACGTTGTCTCCGTCATTTGTAATTTCGGCTGAAAATGTAATTTCCGAGTTTTCGTCTGTATAATCGGAAATAAATTCAACTGTAATTTTATCTGTAACATTTACTCCCGAAGGGTATGAAAGTATAATTTTACAGGGGGTTGTTGTTCCTTCGTAAAGCTCAAGATCCATTACCGATTCAATTCTGACAAGTCTGTTTTTATAAACATAAACCGTAAACTCATATTCTTTGTTTTGAATATAGGCGGCAAGGTCTGTAAAAGCGGAAAATTTGATTTTATTAAGGCTTTCGGCTATTTCTTCTGCCGTTGCATTTCCGCCGTAAAGCTTAAACAGAGGAAGGAGCTGTTCCGCCAAAGGCAAGAGGTCGGTTTGTTCTTCCGCATATTCCGAAAAGCCGTTAAGAACAGCCGCTATGTCGGCGCTTCTTAAAACAACGCTGTAGCCATGTGCCTTTTTACCGTTGTCAAGTGTATATTTATTGTTTGTTTTTATAACGCTCATATTTGCGGCGAGAGCGTTAAAGGCATCGTTTTCCGTCTGTAAATATTCCTGCATAAGGTCAGATGTGCCCTTGTAATTGAAAATATCGTAAAAATCAAATACATTTATGCTTAAATCGTCGGTATATTCAAAATTTCCCAAATATTTTGAAAGAGCGGATTTGTTGTAGGACGAAAAAAGATTGCTTTTGTTTATTTCTATCCACTTGTTCTCTAAAAGGGGAATCATTCCGAATATAGATTCACTGTCTGCATAATATTCGGTGGCATTTACGGGCATTCCGGCGACAGAGGCATCTATTGTTCCGCCTGCCTCCTGAGTTTCCGGATTGTAAAGAAGGTTTGCGGTAATACCCGAGCCTTCAAGCTTTGAATATTCCGAATATATTGAAGTTTTATAAGTAAGAGAAAGCTCACTTTCGGTTGGCTGTGTTGTAATCAGTGAGGAAAGCGCCTCTTTGTCAAAGACTCCCTCTGAAGAGAGCATATCGTTCATTGTGTTCATATAGGCTTTGCTGACTGTTTTTACAGGGTTTGATACCGAAAAATTATAGCCCAAATAAGAAACAAGGGCAATAACGGCAACAAAGGCTATTATATAAACCGCTATTTTCCGCCTGTTTGTTTTTGTTATAACCTTGTCATCAGAATCCAAATCGAATTCAAAATTTATATCGTCGATTTTATTTTCGTCAGTCTGCACAACATCGTTTTCCAATGGATTTTTATTTTCGTCGTTGTTCATTTATATTTCCTCCTACAATTGTTTTATAATTTCACTTCCGCTTATTTCGCTGTCAAGCTCCTTTAGCTTTCCGTCTTTCATCAGCATAACCCTTGTAAACAGACTTAAATCTCCCTCATCATGAGTTGTCATTATGACTGTTCCTCCGCTTTTTACATAGGTTTTTAAAATATTTCTTATGTCGGCTTTTACTTTTAAGTCAAGAGCGGCAGCCGGTTCGTCAAGAAGAAGAACCGGAGGGCTTTTGAGAAGAGCCAAAGCAATTGAAAGCCGACGTTTCATTCCGCCTGAAATTTTGTCAACTCTCTTGTTTTTGATCTCCTTAAGCCCCATATGACTGACTATTCCCTTTTCAAAAAGGGTATTAAATTCAGACCGGTTTCCGTCAAACCAGAGCCTTATATTGTCTTTTACGCTTAAATCGTAAATTAAAGGGTTTTCTTGGGGAACATAGCCTATATAAGCCGAAAAAACCGCTTTGTTTTTAAGGGGATTTTTGCCGAAGACGGAAATTTCGCCGCTGTCGGGCTTACGGCTCCCCGAGAGAATTTCAAGAAGTGTGGTTTTGCCGCAGCCGTTGGCGCCGAAAATACCTATACATTCTCCTCTGTCGGCGGTTAAACACAGATTCTTTAAAACAGCATTTTTATATTTCTTATTTAAATTTTTGACTTCAATCATAAATCACGCCCCGTTTGTCATATGTCGAATGATGCCCGGTAAAGTCCGAGAATACAAAACCTCAGCACCTCTCTGTCAGCACTGTGTTGACAAGAGTATTTTATTTCCGTTAATATATATTTTTCAGTAGTGTACTTTTTACATATATACTGCTGACATCTCCCCTTAAAAGGGGAGACTTTATATATA
>JAJQBF010000175.1 GCA_021203425.1 Clostridiales bacterium
GCTGTAAGGAAAATATGGAACCGGAAAAAGATGTTAAAATAAAGAGAACAACTTATTTTCTTAGGGCTCTTGCCCTTATTGCCATGTTTGCTCTGTCGGGGATTATAACGGATATGGGGCGGCTGTTTATTGTCTGGGCTGTTATTATTGTTATTTATACAATTATAAAAATGTTTGTTGTCTGCCGGCTTTACAACAAAGGGGAATGACAATGAAAAGATATGAGTTTTACTGTGAAAAAGAAGACGGAGGAAAGCGTATAGACGGCTTTTTAAGTCTTGTTTTGGAAGATATTTCACGAAACAGAATTCAGAAATTAATCGAAGAGGGAAACATTCTTGCCGAAGGAAAAAACATAAATAAAAGCTATAAGATAAAACAGAGCGACGTTATTTCCGTTATTATTCCCGAGGCAAAGGAGGCTGAAATTTCGGCTGAAAATATTCCCCTTGATATTGTTTATGAAGACAGCGACGTTATAGTTGTAAACAAACCCCAGGGTATGGTTGTTCACCCTGCCCCGGGGCATTTTTCGGGAACAATGGTAAACGCTCTTATGTATCACTGCGGAAACGATCTTTCCGGCATAAACGGTGTAAACAGACCGGGAATTGTTCACAGAATCGACAGAGATACAAGCGGCGTTATTGTGACGGCTAAAAATGATTTTGCCCACAGTTCACTAAGTGCCCAGCTTGCGGAGCACAGTATGACCCGGGTGTATAAGGGTATAGTTTACAACAGTTTTTCCGAGTCTGAGGGAACGGTTGATGCAAATTTGGGCAGAAGTCCCCGGGACAGAAAGAAAATGGCTGTTTTAAAGCAGGGGGGACGAAGGGCGGTTACCCACTATAGAGTAACAGAAAATTTGGGGAAGTATGCATATGTGGAGTTTCGCCTTGAAACAGGCAGAACCCACCAGATAAGAGTGCATATGGGCTATATAGGTCACCCTCTTTTGGGAGACGAGGTTTACGGACCGAAAAAATGCCCCTATAATTTAAAGGGACAGGTTCTCCATGCCGAAGTTTTGGGCTTTATACACCCCCGAACCGGTGAATATATGGAATTTTCCGCACCTTTGCCCGATTATTTTGAAGGTCTGCTGAAGAGATTGGGGAGGACTGAGTGATGAATTTTAACAGAAAAGATTTTATAGGTTTAATGGACGTTTCGGCGGAGGAAATTACGGATATATTGGAAACTGCCGAAACAATGAAGGTTGTTTTAAACCAGAAAAACAAGAAGGCGCCTTATTTACAGGGGAAGTCGGTGATTTTGCTTTTTTATGAGAAAAGTACGAGAGCCAAGCTGTCTTATGAGCTTGCAGCTCAATATTTAAGCGCAAACTGTGCTGAAATAAACGTTGATGACCCGAAGTTGGAAACCCTTTTTGAAATGGGAAGAACAATCGAACAAATGGGCGGAGATTTTATAATACTCCGAAATCCCTATTCCGGCTCGGCAGGCTACCTTGCCGATAAGGTAAAGGCAAGCGTTATAAACGCAGGAGACGGCATAAACGAAAACCCCACTCAGGCTCTTCTTAATTTGCTTACAATTAAAGAGCTTAAGGGAAGTTTTAAGGGGCTTAAGGTTGCTATATGCGGCGATGTAGCCGGTTCAAGAGTGACAAGAAGCAACATCTGGGGGCTTACTAAACTGGGAGCCGAGGTTCGAATTGCGGCGCCGCCTACAATGATTCCCGATAAAATAAAGGAATTCAACGTAAAGGTGTTTTATGATCTTAAGAAAGCCTGTGAAGATGTAGACGTAATAATGTGTCTGACACTTCAGCCCGAAGAAAGCTACGGTTCGAAACTGTCTTCCTATGCGGAATATAAGGATTTTTTCAAGCTTGACAGCACTGTTATTTCAGGGGCGAAAAAGGACGTAATTGTTATGCACCCCGGCTCTCCCGACAGAAAGGTTGAAATTTCTTCTGAAATTGTAGACAGCGACAAATGTATTATTGACGACCAGATAACAAACGGTGTTGCCGTAAGAATGGCAATACTTTATCTTTTGTCAATAGGAAAGGGAATGGGAGTATGAAAAGAGTACTTATTAAAAACTGTCATATAATTTCCCCCAAATGCAGCTCTAAAAGCCTGAATTCTCTGCTTGTTATAGACGGAAAAATCTCCGATATGGGGGATATTAATGTTGAATGTGACGAAATTTATGATGCCGAGGGAAATTATCTTCTTCCCGGGCTTATAGATATGAACTGCAAAATCTGTGAAGACGGCTTTGAAAGCAAGGATAACCTTAAGATTGTTTCCCTTTCAGCCGCCGCAGGAGGCTTTACCTCTCTTGCCGTAACACCGGATACTCAGCCTATTATAGACAACAAAACAGTTGTAGACTATGTTATTCAAAGAGGAAAAACCGAAAGCAAGGTAAATATTTATCCCTACGGAAGTATCACAAAGGGCTGTAACGGGCGTGACGTAGCGGAAATAGGAAAGATGGTTTCAAAAGGAATTGTGGGAATTTCCGACAACGGCGGCAGAGTAAGAGAGGCGACTGTTTTGCGTGATGTTCTCAGATATTCCAAAATGTTTGACATACCCGTTATTTCGGGAGGGCTTGACGAAAGTCTTTCCGAGGGGAAGGTTGTAAACGAGGGCATAATTTCAACAAAGCTGGGGCTTTTTGGCAGCCCCAGAGAGGCGGAGGAAGTTGTTGTTTCGAGAAATCTTGTTTTGGGAAGATATACGGACGCAAGACTTCACCTTCCTACGGTAACAACGGAATTTTCCGTTGAGCTTATTGAAAAAAGCAAGGTCGACAACGATAACATAACCGCCGGAACCTGCCCTCATTATTTTTCTTTAACGGAGAAAGAAGTTGAAGGCTATAATACATATGCAAAGGTGAACCCTCCGCTCAGAACAAAAAAGGACGCCGATGCCGTAAAAGAGGGTATCTACAGCGGTGTAATCGATGTAATAGCCAGCGGTCATACACCGGCGTCAATTCACAGAAAACAGGTTGAATTCGACCTTGCCGCTTACGGCATTTCCTCCCTTGAAACAGCTTTTGCCGTCAGCTTTACAGAGCTTTGCGGCAAAGATTTCACCGTTTCCGATTTGGTCAGGGTTATGGCTGAAAATCCGGCGAAAATTTTAAAGCTTAAAAACAAGGGAACAATCAAAAAGGACTATGATGCCGATTTGATTATTGTTGATTTAAAAAATGAATATGCAGTAAAGGGCAGTGAATTTTATTCCAAGGCGGATTATACTCCTTTTGAAGGCAAAAAGGTAAAAGGAAAGGTTATTAAAACATTTGTAAAGGGCGAAAAAATATTCGGCTGAAGTAAAAATATTTAAGGAGATTAATATGAAAAAAATTGTAAAGCTTTATCTTGAAACAAATCTTATTATCAGAATTGTTATAGGCTTAGTCATAGGTACTGTTTTGGGTTTAACCCTTCCTGGGTTTACGTTTATGGGGCTTTTCGGCGATTTGTTTGTAGGCGCCCTTAAAGCTATTGCGCCTATTCTGGTTTTTGTATTGGTTATTGCCTCACTGGCAAATGCAAAAGGCGGAATCGGCAGAAGGTTCAGAACGGTTATAATACTTTATTTATTAAGTACATTTCTTGCCGCTGTTGTTGCGGTTATCGGCTGTAATTTGTTTCCGGTTACGCTTGAACTTGATATTGCCGCTGTGGAACAGGCAGCCCCTGAAGGTTTGGGAGAGGTATTTTATCAGCTTTTGATGAATATGATTTCAAACCCCATAGATTCTCTTGCGAATGCCAATTATATAGGAATTTTATTTTGGGCGGCTGTTATAGGGCTTGTTCTTAAAAATGTGGCGTCTGACCATACAAAGCAGGTCTTGCAGGATCTTTCCGACGGTATAACAATGGCGGTCAGATGGGTTATAAATTTTGCTCCCTTCGGTATTATGGGGCTTGTTTTCGAGTCTGTGTCGGAAAGCGGTCTGGGCATATTTACAGACTACGGCAGACTTCTTATTCTTCTTATAGGCTGTATGCTGGCGGTTGCTCTTATTGTCGACCCCTTAATTGCCGGAGTATGTTTAAGAAGAAATCACTATCCTCTTGTTTTCAGATGTTTTAAAGAAAGCGGTCTTACGGCATTTTTCACGAGAAGCTCAGCGGCTAATATTCCCATTAATATGGCTCTTTGCGAAAGACTTAATCTCGATAAGGATATGTATTCGGTTTCAATACCCTTGGGCGCAACAATCAATATGGACGGAGCGGCCATAACTATTACCGTTATGTCGCTTACCGTAGCTCACACTCTGGGTATGAATGTAAGTATTCCCACTGCAATATTTTTAAGCTTTGTGGTTGCTCTGGGCGCCTGCGGTGCTTCCGGTGTTGCCGGCGGTTCACTGCTCCTTATACCTATGGCTTGTTCGCTTTTGGGAATTTCAAATGATATAGCTATGCAGGCGGTTGCTATAGGATTTATTATAGGTGTAGTTCAGGATTCACTTGAAACGGCTATAAATTCTTCAGGCGATGTGCTTTTTGCGGCTACGGCTGAATTTATGGAATGGAGAAAGGAAGGCAGAGAAATTAAGTTTTAACGGCTTTATTTCTACTTTTGATATAAAAACAATAAAAATTATTATTTCAACAGCCCTTATT
>JAJQBF010000229.1 GCA_021203425.1 Clostridiales bacterium
TAATAATTTTAAATACGTTAATTGTTAAGGACGAATGGTGATTATATGGGAAATAAACTTAAAAGACCCTGCGGTCCTCCCTGCGGAAAGGGAATCGGCGGTCAGGCCGTTATCGAGGGTGTAATGATGAAAGGCAGAACGGAATATGTTCTTGCCGTTCGGGATATAGAAAAAAAGAATATTAAAATAGAGAAAACAAAGACAAAAACCCCCGAGGAGAGAAACGTAATTTTAAGACTTCCTTTAGTGAGAGGTGTTGTTGCCTTTGTAGACAGCCTTATTATAGGTATGAAAACAATAACCCGTTCAGCTCAAATGGCAGGTCTTGAAGATATGGACGATGATATAAATGAAGAGGAAATGAGCAAATTTGAAAAATGGCTTATGGATAAATTAGGTGACAAGCTTATGAATATTGTTTTAGCCATATCTGTAACTATTTCACTTGTTTTTTCGGTTGCTTTGTTTATGGTTCTGCCTGTTTTGGTAAGCTCCTTCTTTAACAAGTTTTTGGGCTTGGGAACATGGGCTTTAGGCATAATAGAAGGCTTTACCAGAATTTGCATCTTCCTGTTTTATATCTGCCTTACATCTTTGCTTAAGGATATAAAACGGCTTTACAAATATCATGGAGCTGAACATAAAACAATAAACTGCTTTGAAAGCGGCGAAGAACTGACTGTAGAAAACGTAAGGCAGTATACAAGACTTCACAAACGCTGCGGAACCAGCTTTTTGTTTTTGGTTATGATTATAAGTATGATTGTCTTCTTGTTTTTGAGAACAGATGTTGTTATATACAGAATACTTTCCAGAATTATTTTTGTGCCCGTTGTGGCAAGCTTGTCTTATGAAGTCATAAGATGGGCAGGAAGAAACGACAACATTCTTGTTGATATCGTTTCGGCACCGGGAAAGGCAGTTCAGCTTATAACCACAAAGGAGCCGGACGATGAAATGATAGAGGTTGCTATAGCATCTTTAAAGGGAGTATTGGAAGATGAGCCTGAACAAAAATAATGTAAAAAACCTTTTAATGGAAATTACAGATATTTTAAAGACCTCCGGCTCGGAAGAACCGGAGCTTGACGCCTCACTTATACTTATGAAGTGGCTTGGTTTTTCAAAAACACAGCTTTACAGCCGAGACGACTATATTCCCGATGACAATCAAATGAGGAAAATAGACTACTGGGTTCAAAAATGCAAAGAAGGCTGTCCCATACAATATCTTTTGGGTAAAACCGAATTTATGGGCTTAAGCTTTAAAGTACAGGATTTTGTTCTTGTTCCCAGATGCGACACGGAAATTCTTGTTGAAGAGGTTTTAAAGATATCCGCAGAAAAGGGATATAAAACCGGTCTTGACATAGGAACGGGCAGCGGAGCTATAGCCGTAAGCCTTGCTTATTATAACAAAAGCCTTGAAATGACAGCTGCAGACGTGACTGAAAAAGCTCTCATAATGGCAAGTCAGAATGTTAAAGACCACAACGTAAATGTAAAGCTTGTAAAAAGCAATTTGTTTGAAAATATAGAGGGAAAATTTGACTTTATTGTTTCAAACCCTCCCTATATAAAAACAGACGTCATACCCACTCTTGACAAAAAAATTAAAAATTATGAGCCTTTAAGCGCTCTTGACGGCGGAAGAGACGGCCTTAAATTTTACAGAGATATAACAGCCTCAGCCTTGACATATTTAAACAAAAATGGTATGCTTGCCTATGAAATCGGCTGTGACCAAGGGGAAGAGGTAATGAGTATTCTTAAGGATAAGGGCTTTAAGAATGTTAAAATAAAAAAGGATTTAGCCGGACTCGACAGAGTTGTAATCGGATTTAAATAACCCTCACCACCCCAAACTAAAAAGAAATTGGTGTTTTATATGATTGACAAATTATCAGATATAGAGAAAAAATATGAAGATCTTACTCTAAAGGTAGGCGACCCCGACATTATAGCCGATAATGAAAAATGGCGTGGGCTTATGAAAGAACACAGCGCTCTTGAGCCTATTGTGGCTAAATACAGAGAATATAAGGCTGTAAAAGAGGCAATTGCCGAGGCAAAGGAGCTTTTAGGCGAAAAGTCGGACGATGAATTCAGAGAGCTTGTAAAAGAGGAATTATCCGAAAACACAGCCCGTCTTGAAACCGTCTCGGAAGAGCTTAAAATTCTTCTCCTGCCGAAAGACCCCAACGATGACAAAAATGTTATCGTTGAAATAAGAGGGAGCGCCGGCGGCGACGAGGCAAACATATTTGCCGGAGATCTGTTCCGTATGTATTCAAGATATGCTGAACAGCACGGCTTTTCAATAGACATAATGAACACAAGCTACGGCGATATGGGCGGCTTTAAGGAAATTACCTTTATGGTTAAGGGAAAAGGCGCTTATTCAAGGCTTAAATATGAAAGCGGCGTTCACAGGGTTCAGAGAGTTCCCGAGACGGAATCCGGCGGAAGAATTCATACCTCAACGGTAACGGTTGCGGTTTTGCCGGAGGCGGAAGAGGTCGACGTAAAGCTTGACCCCAAGGACTATCACTTTGACGTTTTCAGAGCCTCGGGAAACGGCGGTCAGTGCGTAAACACAACAGACTCAGCCGTCCGATTAACCCACCACCCTATGGGAATTGTTATTTCCTGCCAGGACGAAAAAAGCCAGAGAATGAACAAGGAAAAAGCTCTTAAAATTCTTATGAGCAAGCTTTACCGCCTTGAAGAAGAAAAAAAACAGAATGAGATTGCCGAGGAGAGACACAGACAAGTAGGCTCCGGTATGAGAAATGAAAAAATCAGAACCTACAACTATCCTCAAAACAGAGTAACAGATCACAGAATAGGTCTTACCATCCACCGCTTAGATTCAATTATAAACGGCGATTTGGATGAAATCATAGACAACCTGACAACGGCTGACAGAAGTGAAAAACTCGGTTCCGAAAGCGAACCGTAACTTACTTCACAGCCCCTCTAACAAAGGAAGGAGAACAACAAATGCAAATAGACAAGCAAATCTTTAAAAAACAGCTTACGGAAAACGTAAAAACTCTGTCAAGAAAAAAGATAACACAGGCAAGCCCTCTGCAGATTTATGAGGCTCTTGTTTTCACAATCAGAGACTATGTAACCGATAAGTGGATTGCTACTCATGATAAGTATGACGAAACAGGCTGTAAGATAGTTTATTATCTTTCAATGGAATTTCTTATGGGCCGTTTCTTAGGCAATGTCATACTTAATATGCAGCTTATGACAACCGTAAAGGACGTTCTTGAGGAGCTTAATATCGACTATAACCTCCTTGAAGACTCGGAAAGAGATCCCGGCTTAGGAAACGGCGGTCTTGGCAGACTTGCTGCCTGTTTTCTTGATTCTCTCTCAACACTTGAACTGCCTGCTTACGGCTGTGGCATAAGATATCACTATGGTACCTTCGAACAGAAAATCGAAAACGGCTATCAGGTTGAATATCCCGATAACTGGCTTCAGGACGGCGACTTCTGGGGTGTAAGAAGACCCGAAAACTCCGTTGAGGTTAAATTCGGCGGAAACGTAAAGGCTATCCCTCAGGACGACGGAAACATTAAATTCGTTCAGGAAAACTATCAGTCAATCATTGCCGTTCCTTATGACTATCCCGTTGTAGGCTATGACAACAACACAGCAAATACATTAAGACTTTGGGACGCAGAGGCTAAAAACAAATTTGACTTAAGGGCATACAATGCCGGAGATTATCAGAGAGCAAACGCAGAAGAAACTCTTGCAAAGGTTCTTACAGAGGTTCTTTACCCTGCCGATGACCATATAGAAGGAAAGGAATTAAGACTTAAACAGCAGTATTTCTTCGTTTCCGCAACAGTTCGGAGAACAATCAACCGTTTTAAAGAACACAACACAGACTTTAACCTTCTTCCCGAAAAGGTTGCTTTCCAGTTAAACGATACACATCCGGCTGTTACCGTAGCTGAACTTATGCGTGTGCTTGTTGACGAAAACGACATACCTTGGAATCAGGCTTGGGAAATCACAACAAAGACCTGTGCATATACAAACCACACAATTATGTCTGAGGCTCTTGAGAAATGGCCTATGGATCTTTTCTCACGTCTTCTTCCCAGAATTTATATGATCGTTGAAGAAATCAACAGAAGATTCTGCTCCGACCTTATAAAGAGATACGGAAACGATGCAGACAAGATCCGTAAGATGGCTATTGTAGCCGACGGTCAAATCAGAATGGCCTGGCTTGCTATAGTAGGCTCTCATTCAGTAAACGGTGTTGCCACACTTCATACTGAAATTTTGAAACATCAGGAACTTAAAGATTTCTATGACATTTATCCCGAAAAGTTTAACAACAAGACAAACGGTATAACTCAGAGAAGATGGCTCGGTCACGCTAATCAGGAGCTTGCTGCCCTTATTACCGAAACCATAGGAAGCGGTTGGTATAAAGACTTGACAGAGCTTGAAAAGCTTGTACCATATGCAGACGATCCGATTTTCAGACAGAAGTTTATGGATATTAAGCATAACAACAAGGTTAAGCTTGCAGCATACATTAAGGAAACAAACGGCATTGACATCGACCCGAATTCAATTTTCGATATTCAGGTTAAGAGACTTCACGAATACAAGCGTCAGCTTCTGAATGTTCTTCACATTATAAGCCTTTATAACACAATAAAGACTAACCCCAATTTAGATATTGTTCCCAGAACATTTATCTTCGGTGCTAAGTCTGCAGCAGGCTATTACAGAGCTAAGCTTATTATAAAGCTTATAAACACTGTAGCCGATGTTGTAAACAACGATCCTGCTATAAACGGAAAGATAAATGTTGTTTTCTGTGAAAACTACAGAGTATCTCTTGCTGAAAAGCTTATCCCTGCGGCAGATGTTTCCGAACAGATTTCAACAGCCAGCAAGGAAGCCTCAGGAACAGGTAATATGAAGTTTATGCTCAACGGTGCCCTTACAATAGGTACTCTTGACGGTGCAAACGTTGAAATGAGAGAAGAAGTAGGCGATGACAACATATTTATCTTCGGTCTTACAGCTGACGAGGTTATCGACACCTACGCTAAGAACAACTATAACCCTTGGGACGTTTACAACATAGACTCCGACGTAAGAGGAGTTATGAACGACCTTGTAAACGGAACTCTTAACGAAAATACAGAGCTTTTCAGAGAGCTTTACAACTCACTCTTAAACAGCATCAACGGCAACAGAGCCGATGAATATCTTGTTCTTAAAGACTTCGCAGCCTACAAGAAAGCACAGGAAGAAATCAACGAAGCCTATAAGGACAAAGACAAATGGGCAAAAATGGCTATTCTCAACACAGCTAAATCAGGCAAGTTCTCATCTGACCGTACTATCGCACAGTATGCAGAAGAAATTTGGGACTTAAAGCCTGTTCATGTTGAAATGAAAGACTGATAAAAATATAATACATCACAGGCGGATTGGGAAACTTCCCTTTCCGCTTTTTTCATCTGCTCTTAATATAAAATTCATAAACTTTAAATCTTTTTAAAAATTCTTTTAATCATAAATTAGTTTTATTCTAAGGCTGATAATTTAATATATATACAAAGCAAAAGCGAAAAATATTTTGCAAATAAAACAAATTATAATTCACAAGGAGCGATATAATATGAAAAGAAATATTTTAGCTGTGATGCTTGCCGCAGGTATGGCTTTTACAAGCCTTCCTGCCGTATACGCAGATGATACAGCGCCGGCATTAACAGACGGAGAACTTCCTCCCGACTTACCCGAGGGCAAGACTATGGGCGAAACTCCCGGCGGCGGTATGGGTGAAATGCCATCAGGAGAAACCCCAAACGGAGAACAAGGTGAAATGCCCGAGGGAGAACCGGGCGAAATGCCTGAGGGTGAGGCTCCAAGCGGAGAATCAGGCAGTGAACAGACCTCTGCCCTGCCCTTTACAGATGTTGCCTCAACATCATGGTATTACAGCTATATTCAGCAGGCTTACAGCTTAGGACTTATTTCAGGTGTTTCCGACACATCGTTTCAGCCTGACGGAATGGTAACAGCGGCGCAGCTGCTCTCTATTCTCTACAGAGCCGACGGAAATTCTTCCGATACATCTTCAAGCGGAAACTGGTATGACTCAGCCGTAACATGGGCAAAGGAAAATTCCATCATACTTGACGACAGTGACGGCAACGGCACTAACAACGCCAATGGCTGGACATTCTCCGCTGAATCAAACCTTACCCGTGAACAGGTTATAGTTATAATTTACAGATATATGCTTTATAAAGGAATTGACGTAAGTGCCGAAGGCGACTTATCTGCCTTTACAGACAGCAGCGATGTTTCGGCATATGCAGAAGAGGCAGTGGCTGCTCTTGTTTCAAGGGGAGTAATTTCCGGCGATGACGCAGGAACCTTAAGACCCGGCAGCACACTTACTAGAGTCGAAGTTTCCGTAATTCTTATAATAGTCATAGGCGGCTCTGTTCAGCCCTCAGGCACAGCACAGGGACAGCCTGAAGGTATGGGAGAAAAGCCCGACGGCGAATCCCCTGAGGGTGGTATGCCCGGCGGTGGCTCATTCGGCGGCTCCGGAGAGATAACTCAGGGAACAGCAGCCACAACAATTGACGAAGACGGAGACTACAGCGATGAAACCTACACATCAACAGGTGACGATGAAAACGCACTTAGAATTGACGGAGCAACAGTTACTCTTGACAATATTACTGTAAGCAAATCAGCCGGTTCATCTTCAAACACCGAAGACGGAGATTTCTACGGTATGAATGTCGCACTTTTAGCCACAAACGGCGCACAGGTAATAATAACCGATTCTGAAATCAATTCTTCCGCACAAAACGGAAACGGAGTATTCAGTTACGGCGAAGGCACTGTTGTTAAAATTTCCGATTCAACAATTACAACAACAGCCGACAACTCCGGCGGAATTCAGACAACAGGCGGCGGAACAACCTACGCTTATGACTTAACCGTAAACACAAGCGGAAGTTCGGCAGCTGCAATCCGCTCAGACAGAGGCGGCGGAACCGTTGTTGTTGACGGAGGAACATACACCTCAAATGGCTATAACTCCCCTGCCGTTTATTCTACAGCGGATATAACCGTTTCAGATGCCGACCTTATGGCAAACAACTCGGAGGCACTTGTTATTGAAGGTCAAAACTCAATTAAATTAAATGACTGTGACGTATCCGGCAATATGAGTGACACAAAGGGAACAAGCTCTGATGAAAACGTTCACAATGTTATGATTTATCAGTCTATGTCGGGAGACGCAGAAGTAGGAACATCTGTATTCACAATGGAAGGCGGCTCCTTAACAAGCAATAATGGTGATGTTTTCTATGTTACAAATACACATACCCTTATTACACTTTCCGACGTTGAAATAATTAGCGAAGATTCCGAAGGAGTTCTTTTCAGAATAACAGGCAACAGTGCCTCAAGGGGCTGGGGAACCGCCGGCGCAAACGGCGCACAGGCTGAATTGACAGCTGAAAACCAAACTCTTGAAGGTGACATAGTTGTTGATACAATTTCAACTCTTGATTTTGATTTAACTGACGGCTCAGTCCTTACAGGTACAATCAATATAATCGACAACGAACAAGGCGGAACAGCTGTTTCCGATAATGCCGTTGTTACAATAGACTCCGACTCTGTATGGAATTTGACAGGGGACTGTGTAATTTCAGAGCTTACAAACAAGGGAACAATTAATTTTAACGGATATACAATTACACTTGCCGACGGAACGGTTTTAAGCGAGTAAACAAACATTAACCCAATTTTAAAGGGAGCAGATCTTCGTGATTCTGCTCCCTTTTTCAGGCAAATGATTTCTATGACAGTTATTAGAGAAAGTCTTTTCTTTCAGGGGTAAATATGTCAATTATTTTTCCGCTGTCTGTTAAAACACGGCAGCCGTGGGCAACATCAGAAGGCATAACTATTGTGTCTCCTGCCTTAATTATTTTCTTTTCTTCCCCTACCGTAAATTCAAATTCACCTTCAAGACAGTAGGTAGCCTGTGTGTGAGGGTGTGTATGAACAGTTCCCACACCGTCTTTGTCAAAATATACCTCCACAAGCATAAGCTCATCGTTATGGGCTAAAATCTTTCGGTGTGTTTTGCCGTCGGGCAGGTTAATCATTTTTGAATCATCATTATAAAAAAAGTTTGACATTAAAATACTTCCTTTCTGATTATTTTCTTGTAGAACAAACCTCCAGCCAGTAGCCGTCAGGATCGATTATAAAGTAAATTCCCATTGAAGGATTCTCATAACATACACAGCCTATCTCCTTATGGAGTTTATATGCGGCATCAAAATCATCAACTCTGAAAGCCAAATGGAATTCACATTCCCCTAAGTTATATTTTTGGGGGTGGTCTTTAAGCCATGTAAGCTCAAGTTCGAAGTCTGACTGTTCATTGCCTATATAAACGATAACATAAGACCCGTCTGAGGCGGTTTTTCTTCTCTTTTCGGTTAAACCGAGAGCCTTGTTGTAAAACTCAAGAGATTTGTCTATATCGGCAATATTATAATTTTCATGTATCATTTTAAAGTTCATTCTTATACCTCCGTAAAATATCCTTTGTGAGTGATATCTTTTATAATTTCCGAATTTTTCGGTCTTTCTGCCTTATATTTTTTTATCAAGTCAAATTTGCCCCAAAAATGCATAGGGAAAACCGCTTTAAAATCTGCTGTTTCAAGAAATCTGTCCATACCGAGGCAGTAATATTCCTCCTGACGGGGGTCAAGGGGGATAAAGCCGACGTCAAAATGTCTGCCATTAATAGGTAATATATATTTTTCGAAAAGAGCTTTCATATTGTTGTTGTAAGCCTTTGTTTCTTCCTTCCACACCCACAGGTTTAAATCACCGGCATGAAAAATTTCGGTTCCTTCACAGGAAACGGCAAAGGCAACACCGCAGTCTGTCGAATTCGGCGTTTCAACAGTGATATCCCCTGCTCTGATTTTTTCGCCTGCCTTCACAAAAATAATATCATCTGTCTTTTCTTTAACTCTGACGTCTTTTGAAATTATAAACGTAACATTACAGCTTTCACGAAGTTTGAAAATTTCGGGGTTAAAGTGGTCACTGTGAGAATGAGAAACAAAAACATACATTTTTTTACGGGGATAGGAAAGCTGCCCCTTCCAATAATCGAAAAGAAGACAGCAGTTTTCGAGTTCAACAAAAAAACCGCTGTGGTCGATATAGGTTACTTTCATATTGACTCCTTTAGAAAAAGGCATACAGGAAAAACCTTATATGCCTTTAAAATACATATTTTCAGCCTGCCGGCTTATGCTTTCTTTGACTGCGTTTAGCAGTTTTTTTGACAGGAATAGGTTTCCTGTTTGGGTTATGAACATAGATAGGCTCGGCAGTTTTTTCTACAACGTCCTTTGTAATTATACATTTTTCCACTGTATTGTCATCGGGAAGTGTATACATAATATCCGTCATAAAACTTTCGATAATAGCTCTTAAGCCTCTTGCCCCTGTTCCCTGTTCAATTGCCTTATGGGCAACAGTAGTAAGGGCATCGTCTTCAAACTCCAATATAACATTGTCAAGCTCAAAGAGATATTTATACTGCTTTATTATTGAATTTTTGGGTTTTACCAAAATATCAACAAGAGCCGCCTCGTCAAGACTGTTAAGTGAAACAACAACGGGAAGTCTTCCTATAAGCTCGGGTATAAGCCCGAATTTATGGAGATCCTGAGGCATAACACTCTTTAAAATATTTTCCTCTCTCAGTTCCTTACGGGATCTGCTGTCGGAGCCGAAACCTATAACCTTGTTTGTTATACGTCTTCCGATTATCTTTTCAAGCCCTGCAAAAGCACCGCCGCAGATAAAGAGTATATTTGTAGTGTCTATTTGTATAAATTCCTGGTGAGGGTGTTTTCTGCCGCCCTGAGGGGGTACGCTTGCAACAGTGCCTTCCAAAATTTTAAGAAGAGCCTGCTGAACACCTTCACCGCTGACATCTCTGGTAATAGAGGGATTATCCGACTTTCTTGCTATTTTGTCAATCTCGTCTATATAGATAATTCCTCTCTGTGCCCTTTCGATATCATAATCGGCAGCCTGTATTATTTTAAGAAGAATATTTTCAACGTCTTCACCTACATAGCCTGCCTCTGTTAAAGATGTTGCGTCGGCTATGGCAAAAGGCACGTTAAGAAGTCTGGCCAGTGTCTGAGCAAGGAATGTCTTTCCTACGCCTGTAGGTCCTATAAAGAGAATATTGCTCTTTTGAAGTTCAACATCGCTCATATCCGAGCCGATTCTTTTATAGTGGTTGTAAACAGCTACGGAAAGGGCTTTCTTTGCCTCGTCCTGTCCTATAACATATTCGTCTAAAATGCGTTTCATTTCGGCAGGCGTCGGGATATTCATATCCGCCGGCTCATCATAAATATTTTCGTACATATAGTCGTCTGCTATCATATCATAACAGAGGTCTACACATTCATTGCATATGAAAGCATCTATGCCCGCAAGCATTCTGCCCACATGATCTTCTGATTTACCGCAGAAAGAACATCTTATTCTTCCGTCTGATTTTGATGCCATATAACTGCTCCTTTTAGAGTAAGATTAAGATTTTAAGCAGCAGTTCAGCCGCTTTGTAAGTTCGGCTGAACTGTTATAATTTATTATTACTTTGATTTAACAATTACATCATCAATAAGACCGTACTTCTTAGCCTCTTCGGCTGACATATAGTTGTCTCTTTCAGTATCAGACACAACCTGTTCATAGTCATTTCCGGTATTCTCAGCTAAAATCTCATTCATTTTTTTTTTGATTTTAAGAATGTTCTCAGCCTGAATCTGAATATCGGTAGCCTGACCCTTAGCACCGCCCATTGGCTGATGTATCATAATTTCAGAGTTGGGAAGAGCAAATCTCTTTCCCTTGGCGCCTCCTGCAAGGAGAAAAGCACCCATACTTGCGGCAAGCCCTATACAGATTGTAGAGACATCGGGCTTAATATACTGCATTGTGTCATATATAGCCATACCTGCCGTTACTGAACCGCCGGGGCTGTTTATATAAAGATTGATGTCCCTGTCGGGGTCTTCTGCGGCAAGATAAAGCAGCTGCGCCACAACAAGATTTGCGCTGACATCGGTTACTTCCTCTCCCAATATAATTATTCTGTCTTTTAAAAGGCGGGAATATATGTCGTAAGATCTTTCGCCTGCTGTAGTTTGGTCTACAACCATAGGTACTAAACTCATATTTTTCCTTCTTTCTTAATTTTATTCAGAAACAACAGCCTCGCTTAAAACAAGGTCAAGAGCCTTCTGAACTTTAAGGTCGTCCTTTAAAGACTCCTTTTCGTCAATACTCATAATCTGAAGGAGCTTTTCTTTTTCAATCATACTTTCCTTAGCTATTCTGTCGATTTCATTGTCAAGCTCTTCTTCTGTAATTTCAAAAGCCTCTATTTCAGCTATTTTCTCAAGAGCAAGTCTGCCCTTTACCTGTTTTTCAGCCTGTTCTCTGAAACTGTCCTTGATTGCGTCTTCAGTCTGGTTAATCATCTGAAGATGCTGTTCAACGGGCAAACCTCTGTATCTTAAACTGTTAGCGAAGTTCTCAAACATCTTGTCAACTTCGTTATCATACATACATTCGGGAACATCTATTTCAGCAACATCGCCTAATTCTTCAATAAGCTGTTCTCTCTTACGGTTGTCAGCCTCAGTAACCTTATTCATAGTAAGTTTTGCCCTTACATCGGTAAGATATTCATCAACTGACTCAAATTCCGTTGTGTCTGAAACATATTCATCATCAAGCTCGGGAATTTCCTTTCCCTTAATTGAATTAACCTTAACCTCAAATTTAGCCGGCTTACCTGCAAGGTCGGGAGCGCCGTAGTTTTCGGGGAAGGTTACGTTTACAACAAGCTCTGAACCAATGGGCGCACCGACGATCTGATCCTCAAAATTATCGATAAATGTGTGAGAACCGAGTTCAAGGTCAAAGCTTGCGCCTTCGCCACCTTCAAAGGGAACATCGTCAATATAGCCCTTGAAGTCAATATTTACTGTATCGCCTGTTTCGGCATTTCTGTCTGTAACGTCAAAAATACGTGCCTGCTTGCTGCGTTCCGCATCTACAACAGCATTTACCTCTTCGTCTGTTACAGTTGTGTCTTCGCTTAAATATTTAAGACCCTTATAGTTTTCAATCTTAACTTCGGGCTTAACAAAAACCTCTGCCGTAAAAACAACACCCTCGTCATCAATTTTTTCAATATCGATTTCGGGACGGGAAACAACCTTTGTTTCTGTTTCCTTAACTGCTGTTTCGTAAGCATCGGGAAGAACAAAATTAACGGCATCTTCGTAAAATACTTCCTTGCCGTAGGCAATTTCAAGCATCTTTCTCGGAACCTTGCCTTTTCTGAAACCCTGAAGAGAAAGCTGGTTTCTGTTCTTTTTGTAGGAATGTTCCATGCCCTCTTCAAACCTTGCTGCGTCTACCGAAAAGGTAATTTTAACTTTGTTTTTTTCTAAAGCCTCTACTGTACTCATTTTTTGTACTTCCTCCTAATAAAAGTGATTAGTGTATAGCGGTCTGTTTACAGTGGAACACTGCCGACCGGCATTTAATAATATATTATACATGTTTTTACAGAATTGTAAAGCAAAAAATTGATTTTTACAATTAAATTTTATGAATTTCTCCTTAAGCTTTTAAAGAATCTCGGTTTCGGTTTCGAAAATTTCGCCGTCTGTTATTCTTTCTATGTGGTTTAAGACATTGTCGATTATGGAATCGGCAACGGCGCTGTCGTTGGTTACACAGGCAAAGCCAAGCTCTATAACTCTGTGGTTATCATTCAGCCGACCTCCGCAATGGATATATTGAATTTATTTTTCGTCCTGTCAACTATCCGTCTCAGCTCCATACGTTTATCCTTAAGAGAATTAACCCACTCCGCCCGGATTTTTATCTTGCAGCAGCCAATCACCATAGGGCTAATCGTCCTTTCCGAATCTGAAAATCAAGAAAACACCTATAACAGCTCCAAGCCAAGAGCCTATAATTACATCACTGGGGTAGTGAACCAAGAGATAAAGTCTTGAAACGGCTATAAAAAAGGCTAAGCCGAAAGCAATAACACCCAGAATGGGGTTAGTGCAGAAAATAACCATAGCCGCAACAAAGCTGGCCATAGTGTGACCCGAGGGAAAACTGGGGTCTTTAGGCTCTTTTATTCTGCTTTTAATATCATCTAATGCATCAAATGGTCTTATTCTGCCGACTAAGGGCTTTAAGACAACATTACAGACGAAGGTTGAAAGAAGCAGAGCTTTTATAAGTATTTTGCTTGTGTTTTTATATTTTCCGGATAAACCCATAATGCAGGCAATAAGAATCCAAACTAAGCCTGCGTTTGCAGTAGCTGAAATTTTAGGCATAATTTTATCTAAAAAATCGCTTTGAAGGTTATCCTGGAGAAATTCCATTATTTTTACGTCTTGTTTGGCAACCCTATTCAATTTATATACTCTCCTCAGTAACTTTCTTTAGAATTCCAAATCGAAGAACAAAACAGGCAGCTTTTCTTTAAGCTCATAAAGAAGGGGAGCAGCTAATTCCCTAATCTGTGGGTGAGCCGCCTTATCACAGCGCATTCTGAAGAAATGGCGCCATTCTCTGAAATTCATTGTTGTTACTATTTCAGTTTTAAGGGAATTAGGAAGTATGGAGCGAACCTGTTCGGGAGGAACCCCCATATCAGTCATTTTAAAATAATTTTCTTCTATCTGCTCCATTGTTTCTTTCCATAATTTAAATTCGGGGCTGTCTTCTTCCCAGAAACAAGGCTTTATAAAAGTAAGCTCTCTTCCGAATTTGTCGCTTGAGTAGTTGCAGTAGCGTGTTGACTCCTGAGAATAGCTTGCTACTCTGTGACGGACGATTTCGTGACTTACACCTCTGTCACATATAAAACGGACTGTAAGCTTTTCGTGTTCTATTACTGATTCATGACCTCTTTTAATAAGGGAAGTTATAAGCCTTTCAGCCGAGCCATCTTTAATATAGCCCTCGCTTTTATAACAGGTTCTGCCGGCTTTTTCTATTGTCTTCATTATTTCTGTTGGATTTATATCTTCCTCGATAACATAATAAGGTTT
This sequence comes from Clostridiales bacterium, assembly GCA_021203425.1. Classification (GTDB taxonomy): domain Bacteria; phylum Bacillota; class Clostridia; order Lachnospirales; family CAG-274; genus JAJQCI01. The sequence continues at coordinate 14,241 of JAJQBF010000229.1, forward strand.
AATAATCTTCATTTTACATCTCCGTTCTGTATTCAAGGGCTTTTGAAAGGGTTACGTCGTCTACATATTCGAGGTCTCCCCCTATGGGTACACCGCTGGCTATTCTTGTTACTTTAATACCCAGGGGTTTTAAAAGCCCCGAGATATACATAGCCGTAGCCTCGCCTTCAACAGTAGGGTTAGTTGCTATTATTATTTCTTTAACATTGCCCTTTATTCTTGACAAAAGCTCTTTTATTTTAAGCTTTTCGGGACCGATGCCGTTAATAGGGGAAATTGTACCATGCAAAATATGATATCTGCCCTTAAACTCCTTTGTTTTTTCATATGCCGCCATATCCCGAGGGTCTTCAACAACCATAATCTGCCCGTTGTCACGGTTTGGGTCACTGCAGATATTGCAGATTTCGTCGTCCGTAAGGTTACAGCAGACGGGGCAAAGACGTATATTTGTCTTCGCCGAGGTTATTGCCGAGGCTAAGGATTCAGCGTTTTCTCTCGGCATATTTATAATGTGAAAAGCAAGGCGCTGGGCAGACTTTCCCCCTATGCCGGGAAGTCTCGAAAGCTCCTCTATTAAGCGTGTAACGGAATCTCCGTAATAGTTCATATTCTCACCCGGTTTATTCTCAGAAAAGTCCCGGTATGCCCTGCATACCCGTAATCTTGCTCATTCCTCCGGCAGCTGCATCATCAACTGTTCTTATTGCTTCGTTTACTGCCGTAAGAATTAAATCTTCAAGCATTTCTATATCATCGGGGTCTACAACGTCCTCGGAAATTTCTATTTTTTCTACTGTTTTGTTACCCAAAATGGTGATTTTAACTGCTCCGCCGCCTGAGGTAATTTCGAACTTTTTCTCCTCAAGCTCTTTCTGCATATCTGCCATCTGTTTCTGCATCTTCTGAGCCTGTTTCATAAGGTTCATATTCATACCGCCCATACCGCCGTAGCCGTAACCGCCTTTTGCCATATCAATTCTGCCTCCTTATACATTAACTAAGCTTCCCCTTAAAAGGGGAAGTGTCAGCAAAGCTGACGATGGGGTTCTGCCCTTGCCATGCCCGAAATTATCGGCTGACGATGGGGTGCTGCCCTCGCCGAGTTTTAGCTTTACGCTGACTAATCATATATCTCTATATTATCAAAATGAATTTTCTCTTTTAACTTACCGGTGTTAAGCTCGCTTATGCCCTTCGGGTCTTTTTTCACGTCCTTTTGCCCGAAAAGGGCAACACACCTGGCATCATAATCTTCCTTTAAAATCGGCTCTGTTTCAAACTCCTTGCCGAAAACCTCGGTCATAGCCGCCTTAACTGTATCAAGCCGTTCTGCCCAAAAGTCAAAAAGGGCAGGGCTTGGACAAACAAGCCAGAGTTTATCCCCTGTTAAAAAACCTGCCTCGGTTTTTTCGATAAAAATGGATTCAGGAGGGGATTTAAAGCCTTTTTTTAAAGCACTGAAATTGTCAATTGCTGCTTTTATATCTTCCGGCAGGGCTTTCTCCTTAACCGGCATAGCCTCCACAGGAGAACTCTCCTGCACATTTTCCTTATTTATGTAGGTTTTTTGAGACATATTTTCAGCAGAAATAAAACTGATATTTTGAGCCGCCAGTCTTTCAAGACTCTCGATTCGGGAAACAAGGCTGCTCTCATCATCTGAGAGGGGGCTTGTTATTTTTACGGCAAATACTTCAAGCATAATCTTAACATTGTCTGAATATTTCATTTTGTTAAGCAGCTCGGAAAAAGATGAAATTAAATCAATCAGCCTTTCCTTCTCGGCACCTGCCGCCTGTTTTTTAAGTCTTTCCGTGTTTTCCTCTGAATAGTCGGGAGCCGTTTTAAAGCCCCGAGGCTGTTTTGCAAGAAGAACATTTCGCAAGTGAACAATAAGCTCAGTCACAAAACGGTTTAAGTCCTTGCCGTCTTCGAAAATTCGGTCAATCAGGGAAAGACATTTAAATGTGTCGAATCTTAAAAGAGCGTCGGTAAAGTCAAAAAACAGAGTTTTATCTGCAGAACCTATTACCTCAAGCACCTTATCTTTCGTAATTTCCTCGCCGTAGTAAAACGATATACACCTGTCAAGTATACTTAAAGCGTCACGCACAGCTCCGTCGCAGACACCGCTTATGGCGCCGACGGCCTCTTCCGTAATTTGAATGTTTTCGCTTTTCATATAACCGAGAAGTGTTTTTGAAATCGTTTCGGCTGTTATCCTTTTAAAGTCAAATCTTTGACATCTTGAAAGTATTGTAACGGGCACCTTCTGGGGGTCGGTTGTCGCTAAAATAAAGACAACATGGGCAGGGGGTTCTTCGAGGGTTTTAAGAAGAGCGTTAAAAGCCGCCAAAGACAGCATATGAACCTCGTCTATAATATATACCTTATATTCACCCACTGCCGGAGGATAATTTACTTCGTCCCTTAATTCCCTTATGTTGTCAACACCGTTGTTGCTGGCGGCATCTATCTCAAAAATATTGAAACTGCGGTCTTCCGCTGCCGCAAGACACATACTGCATTCTCCGCAGGGCTCGCCGTCCTTTGGGTTTTCACAGTTTATTGCCTTTGCAAAAATCTTCGCCGTAGAGGTTTTGCCTGTTCCTCTTGTTCCGCAAAAGAGGTAAGCATGGCTTACTCTATGGGAAATAAGCTGGTTTTTAAGGGTTTTTGTAATATGCTCCTGTCCGCAGACCTCAGAAAAAAGCTTAGGTCTTAACTTTCTGTAAAGAGCAGTATATTCCATATCCTCACTCCGTATACATATACAAAAATACAGACGGCTTAATATTTTGTCTTAAAAGACATCTGCCGCCTTGTTGAAAAATTCAGCCGTTTATTTATAAGATTAATCTTATAAAATATACGCTGTTACATAAGCCGCTTTCGGGGCTTTGTTTTTAAAATATCCCGTGCACCTCTCCTCCGACAGACTGCCCAAGGCGTTACTTATGCAGCTAGCTCGGAACAAGCTGCCTCACAACACACAGGTGGCTTTACTTAGTGCTGCTTCCGTCAAGACCTGACACGGTTCGCAAAGTCCTGTTGCGTGAGACTCATTCGTCAACACCACTTACATAAGGCAGACCCTCAAACAGTAAGCCTCGGGAAGAGGCATATCCCCCCACTTTAGCGGATTGTGGGTTACAGGGCACCGCTATCTCCCCGGTCTGCACGAGAAAGTTTATATCAAAATGTCAGGCAAAGTGCTTATAAAATAGCTTTATAAACCACTTCGCCCATTTATTATATAATTAATTTTCCTTTATGTCAACTGAAATTTAATTTTTTCTTCGCAAAAAATGATAAAAGATATGAAAAAGCCCCCTGCCGACAGATTTTTCCGCCTGCAGAAGGCTTGTTTTTCGTTACGCAAATATAGTTCCCGTAAGCATATCCGTTGTGTCGGCTTTTGACATATCAAAATTGCTTATGTCAAGCTCCTCCAAAGAAGAACAGTCGTAAAACATAGCCGTCATATCTGTAACATTTGAAGTATTAAAACCCCTTACATCAAGTTCTTTCAAATTGCTGCACCCGTAAAACATTGTTTTCATACTGGTAACATTAGAAGTATTAAAGCCACTTACATTCAGTTTCCCCAAAATATTACAATTATAAAACATATAACTCATATCTGTGACATTAGAAGTATCAAAACCGCTTACATCTATTTCTTCCAAAGCGTTACATTCTAAAAACATACTTTTCATATTGGTTACTTTTGAAGTATTAAACCCACTTACATCTATTTCTTTCAAAGTATTACATTCTAAAAACATACCACTCATGCTCGTAACATTGGAGGTATCAAAACCGCTTACGTCTACTTCCTCCAAAACATTACACTTATAAAACGTACCACCCATATCTGTAACCTTAGATGTGTCAAACACGCTCACGTCTACTTCTTTCAGAGCATTACATTCATAAAACATACCATACATACCAGTAACATTAGAAATTTTAAAACAGCTTACGTCCAGTAACTCTAAACTATTACACTCGTAAAACATAGCTTCCATAATTGCAACATTAGAGGTGTCGAAACTACTTAAGTCCAAGATTTGTAATTTGTAGCAAGCAAAAAACATAGCAGTCATATCAGTAACCCCTGATGTATCAAAACTGCTTAAGTTTACACTTTCCAAAGCATTACAGTTACTGAACATTCTATTCATATCAACTGTATTTGATGTATCAAAGCTTCTTAAATCCAAATTCTCCAAAGCAAAACACTGAACAAACAGGCGGCTCATATCCAAAGCATTCTCCGCATAAAAGCAGTTATTAAATTCTATAGAAACTGCATTTGCATAGCCGGCAAACAAACAGCTTGAGTCCTCATTTGCGTCAACTCCGCCTTCTCCGGCAATGTATAAGCATTTTTCGTTATTTTCTTCGGTAATCCAAGCCATAACCGAACCGTTCATTTCTTCAGAAATATCCCACGCCCCTCGTGGAACTTCTTTCAAAGTATCCGAAAATATAATTTTGTCGATTTCCCCTCGGGTTACTGTGCTGCCGAAAACAGCCGCTGCCGAATAGTCTGCTAATATTCCATTATCTACGCTGTCTTCATTATTAATATTATTTTCGTATTCTTCCTTTATCCTGTATATTTCCTCATTATCAACCATAATGGTGTTACCGCTTACCCCTTCGCTTACATTCGAAGAAACCGCCGGCTCGGTGTTTTCATTCTCCCCTGAATTTCCTCCGAAACCGCAGTCTGCCGTCACAGCGGCTGTAATTAATACCGTCAAAAAAACAACAAATTTGCTTTTCATTTTTTCTCCTATAAACATACCTTCCCTTATTATGTAAAGATTTTACTGCAAAAACAAATCAATGCCGTTTGCAATGCCGTCTGCTATTTTATACTGATAATCTTCCGAGACCATAAGCAAATCCTCTTCGGGGTTTGTCATATAGCCCATTTCAACAATAGTAACGGGAACCTGACACCAGTTTATACCGCTCATTGTGTCTGTTTCCCAGACAGATTCCCTGTTGCAGCCTGTAGCTGCCACAAGCTCATCTAAAACCAAAGTCGAAAGTGCCTTGCTTTTCTCGTAAAGACTTCCGTTATAGGGGTTGAACGCCGTCTGACAAATTGTCATTGCGCCGCTTACAGATGAATTCGTTGAGCCGTTTGCGTGAATTCTTATAAATGCATCGGCATTTGCCTCATTGGCAACGGCTGCACGCTCTGCATTGCTTATGTCAACGTCCTGTGTTGTTTCTTACCATTATAACGGTATAACCCCTGCTTTCAAGCTCCGCCTGAAGTTTAAGTGAAACATCAAGGGTTAATTCCGACTCTGCCAAGCCGCTTACAACACCTGAAGTTCCGCCGGAAACCTTATATTTTGTTTCACTTGCTCCGGGACCTGCAGGCTCCTGTTCAAGGTTTGCATACTGCTGATGACCTGCATCGATAACAACAACATAACCGTTTTCAGCCGGCTCTGTGGTTTCCTCCGTAGGCGGTTCGGTATCTTCCGTAAACACAACAGGTTCTGCGCTTGCCCCTTCTTTTTCGGCGGCTGTTTCCGTCTGCTGACCGGTCACTTCGTCTGTACCGAACAGCAGATTAAAGCTGAACACTCCGGCAGCAATAACAACAATCAATGCCGCCGCAATAATAATTTTTTTGTTTTTCATAATATTTTGCACCCTTTCATATTTTTAAAA
>JAJQBF010000061.1 GCA_021203425.1 Clostridiales bacterium
TAGTTTTGAAATGTTTTTGTTATTTCAAGTGTCTACTCTAAGGGGATTATATCAGTTCACAAAACCGAACAGGCTTTTTTTTATGCCCAAACTAAATAACGTCAGAGTATGTCTCAGTGTTTTTGCTAATATAAAATCAGTAACAAAATTTAAGACAAGCACATATACAGATATTAGCCCTCTCTGTAAGGCGCCTCAGAGACGGCAAAAATGTAAAGGAGTGATTTTATGAGCATTAACATCACGAAATATACAAGCACAGTCAACACTACGGCAAAAGCCAACCGAACCATTAAGTATATAGTTGTTCATTATACCGCCGGAACCTCAAGCAAGTCCGGAGCGGCAAAAAACACAGCTGCCTTCTTTATGGGCGGTTCGGCAGGCGGTTCGGCGGATTTTATCGTAGATGACGAAAACATTGTGCAGTACAATCCGGATATCAAAAACCGCTATTGCTGGAGTGTAGGCGAAAATAAGTATACAGCAATGACAACATCACAGGGCGGAACCCATTACGGAATATGCACAAACACAAATTCCGTAAGTGTTGAAGTATGCAGCAGCAAAACCGACAAAAGCAGTCTTTCGGCAACGGACACGGACTGGTATTTTACTGATGCCGTTGTAAACAAGGCGGCGGAAATTGTCAGATATCTTATGGATCTATACAATATAGGAATCGACAGCGTAATCATGCACCATAACGTAACGGGAAAAATCTGCCCCAACCCTTGGTGCGTTAATGAAAACAGACTGTCAAAGTGGAATAGCTTTAAATCTCTTTTAACCGGCGAAAGTGAGGAGGACGAGGAAATGGTTGATACAACGAAAATTTCGGTAAACGGAAAGGATTACACTATAAACAGAATTTTAAAAGACGATAAAAACTATATAAGCTTGGCGGATTTGGCTAAAATGGGCTTTGACGTAGGCTATGACGCCGAAACAAAAACACCCAGCCTTGATAATTCCGTCAGCAAGCTTGATGTGGAAGTAAACGGAGAAGAAAAAAATATTGATGCCGTTAATCTGTCGGGCTACAACTATTGTAAACTGAGAGATGTAACAGAGGCAATAGGCGATCTCGACATTGACTATAAAGACGGAACGGTTATAATTAATTCAGAAAACTCCTGATTATTGATATAAAATACCCCCGAAAGCACAATCGTCGGCCTTCGGGGGCTTGATTCTTATTTATATTTAGGTGAAATAACAACGTGTCTATAAGGATCTTCTCCTTCACTGAAGGTTGTTACATAACGGTCGCTTTGAAGTGTAGAGTGAATAATACGTCTTTCGTAGGGATTCATCGGCTCCAATGTAACATTGCGGCGGGTATGTTTTGCTTTTTTAGCTAAGTTTCTGGCAAGATTTTCAAGAGTTTCTTTACGTTTCTTTCTGTAGTCCTTTGTGTCAAGATGAACACTTACATAAGGGCTGTTTCCCTTGTTTACCACGAGATTTGTCAAATATTGAAGTGAATCAAGAGTTTGCCCTCTCTTGCCTATTATAACACCCATATCGTCTCCGGTAAGGTTTAAATAAAGCTGACTACCGTTTTCGTCTTGCTTTTCAATTTCAACATTGAGATTCATTGTAGCGAAAACTTCCTTAAGAAATACGCTTGCGTCTTCAAAAACCTTGTCGGTATTTATTTCTGCCTTGGGAACAGCCTCTTCCTGAACCGGCGCAGCTGTTGTCTGTTCCGGCTTTACTGCTGTTGAGGCAGTTTCTTTTTTAGCATTTTTCTTAACAGACTTGTCAAACTTCTTTTCGGGCTTAGACTGCTTTGTATGCTGTTTTTCTGCCTTGAAATCTTTCTTTTCGGCTTTTTCTTCTTTTTTTGCCTCTGCCTTTGCGGCTTTTTTCTCAGCAAGCGCCTTTTCCTCGGCGGCCTTTCTAGCTGCCTTAGCTGCCTCTTCGGCTGCTTTCTTTTCTGCCGCTGCCTTTTCTTCAGCAGCTTTTTTAGCTGCCGCTGCTGCTTTGGCTGCCTCTTCAGCCTTAGCCTTCTCCGGGTCATAGCCTATTTTAAAAACAGCTACCTTAGCCTCTCTGCTGCCGATTCCGAAAAAGCCTTTTTTAGGTTCTTCCAAAACCTTACGGTCGATTTCGTCATATCCTAAACCGAGAACCTCCAGCGCTTTTTCTGTAGCCTCGCTGACTGTTTTTCCGGTCATTTCTATATAATCCATTTTCCCTTCCTCCCTTATTTCTTTTTATTTTTAGCCTTGCTTTTGGCTTTGCTTTCGCTTATGGTTAAGATACTTTCTTTTTCTTCAAGCTTTTCAAAATATTTGTTTAAAAGATACTGTTGAGCCATCATAAACAGATTACCCACAATCCAGTAAATACCTACACCGACAGGCAGCTGAACCGTAATGTATGCCATCATAATGGGCATAATTATGTTCATAATCCTTTGCTGCTGCTGCATACGTTCATTTGAGACTGAGTTGTGTCTTGTCATAAAATAAGACGACAGCCAAGTGGTAAAACCGGAAAGCAAAGGTATAATTAATTTAACAGCAGATCTTGCGCTTGAAAAGTCAAAGCCTACGATTTCAGTAACTCTTAAGCCTAAAAATGTTTCAATAGAACTTTGACTTGCGTAGAGCGGCTCAAGCTGGGCTGCTGCTGTTTGAGGCAGGGCGCTTACAATTTGCTGCCACTGGTCAACGCTTATTTTGTTAAGCAGCTTATACAAGTCACTTACGTGAGTGACGTCAAATGTACTGTAGAGGCTTTCGGGAACCTTAGTAAGCGCTATGGGTATAAGCGTACTGTCTAAGAATGACTGGGTTGAATTGTCTATAACAATATTGGCTATTTGTGTATATACGTCCTGAATATGGTTTATATACAGAAATGCATTCTGCATTATATAGTAAAGTGCAAAGAATATAGGCAGCTGAATCAAAAGAGGAAGACAGCCGCTGAAAGGGTTGAAGTTATACTTTGCATAAATCTTCTGGGTTTCCGCCGCAATTTTTTTCTGCACTTCGGGGTCGGTTTGAGAATTGGGATATTTCTCCTGAAGCTTGTTTATTTCAGGCTGAATTTTCTTCATGAGAAATGTTGATTTTTGCTGTTTATAAGCAAGGGGTGTCATTATGATTCTGACAACAAGGGTAAAAAGTATAATCGCAAGACCGAGAGAGTTATTTTCGCCGAACAAAAAATATATGGCGTTATAAATCCAGTTCATAACTATGCCCAAAACATAGGCAATTGTTCCTGTGATTGTTCCGGGGTCTTTCTGAACCATACCACTCAATAGCTGTAACGAAATTTGGGTAAACAATATAATTCCTCCTAAGTTAGCCGCTTTGGCGGATTCAAATTTGTAAAATGTGACGTATACACTGTAACAGACACATCTATTTTACTACATTTTACAGAAATTTTAAAGTATTTTTTTCATTTTTACATTTTATTTTTTAAAGACAGGTTTCAATTAAAGGCATAAGAGCAAGGTAAGCCCCTACAAGCAATATATTTATCACAAAATATATATCGGCAAAACGTGTTTTTTCCTTTTCCTCCGGCATTTCCGAAATAAAAACCTCTCTTTTTGCTTTTTCTCTTTCTTTTTTGTTATAACGTATAAAGCCTTTCAGAGTAAGAATAAGCAGCACAAGAAATACGGCTGCTATTATTCCGAGATAGGCTATGTCGGAAACCGTAATTGCTGTTTCCGCCGTTTCCGACAGTTCTGCCGAATTACTGCTGTAATAATAATATGATGCCACCTGTGTTCCGTTTATTGTAAAATGCAGCAGCATAGGCGCTATAATACTTCCGCCGTATTCCGTAACTATGGCAAGAATTATACCCGATAAAACAGCATACGGAATCTGATAGCCGCTTAAATGGAAAAGACCGAAGTAAAAAGCCGAGAGAACCATAGCTTTTTTTGTCCCGAATTTTCTGAGACTTCCGTATATAAGCCCTCTGAAAAGGGTTTCTTCTAAAATTGCCGGAAGAACAGCCATAATAAGCAGCCCCACCGAAAAATCGGCGCTGAGAACAGCGTCTTGAATCTCTCCCGAAGTATCCGGACAGAAGAAAGAGGTAATAACCGATATAAACTGCATAATGGGGAGCATAAGAAAGCCCGTCATAACAATGTAGACAATATTCCACAGGGAAAGCCCCTTAAGAGATATAACCTCCGGCGCCCTTTCCCCCAAAAGCTTTATACCCAAAAGTATAGGCAAAAGCAGCAGAACGGCATCTTGTATAATCATAAGGTTTATACAATAATCCTTTGTACTTATATCGGGAAAAAAGTACATAATGGCATACGCCGCTATGGTAATAAAAATCTGAACACCGGTAATTTCCCATATAAAGTAAATCATCATAAACAAATTTACTTTTTTAGGACTGTTCATCACAAAACTTCCTCCTCTGCCGTTTCTTTGTTATCGGCGGTGTTTTTTTCATACAGGGTTTCTTTTTGACTTACCTTTGTGTTTATAAAACCGCTTATGGTTTTTGAAATAACAGCATAAACGGGAACACCGAAAAACATACCCAAAAAGCCGAAAAGTCCTCCGCCTACAAGAATAGCAAAAATTACACCCATAGGCTTTATGCCTATTGAATCTCCCATAACTCTGGGCCCTAAAATATAGCCGTCAAACTGCTGAAGAATAAACACAAATATTGTCATCCATATAGCAGAGTAGGGATTCTGAAGAAGACAGAGTATAACAACGGGAACAGCGCCTATAAAGGGTCCGAAATAGGGAATCATATTCGTAATTCCTATTACACAGGCAAAAAGCAAAGCATAATCGGGGCTTATAAAGCAGCAGCCGAAGAAGAAAATTACCGCTATTATAATCGAATCTACAGCCTTGCTGATAAAGAATTTCTCGAAGGTTTCATTTGCATAACGCACAAACTCTCCGAAACTTTCGAAATATTTTTCCGGCAGTATAACATAAAAAACTTTTCTGCAGGACTTAAGGAGATTTGGTTTTTCACGAAGCATATAAATTGAAATTATTATGCCTATGACGAAGTTAAGAATCCAGCCGGCTATATTAAACGTACTTGTAAGAACTGTCGACATAACATCGGGAACATATTTTACACCGTTTAAAGCCGTATCAAAAATGGAGTTTATCGTATTTCGAAAGCTGTTTATAAAGTCTTCGGCCAGTGTGCCGTTTGCGTCTATACCGGAAACAGCTTTGTTAATAGCCGATTCCAGCTTTGGCAGATAGGTAAAAAGGTATGAGCTTATGCCCTGAATACTTGCTATTATCTGAGGAATAATGCTTACAATTACAAAGCATATAAGAGCGGCAATCAGGAGGTAAGTCATAAGCATAGACAGTGTCTTTGCCCCTTTCGGTCGGGATTTGAAAAAATTAAGCCTTAAAAACCGTTTCTCGAAAAATCCTATAATGGGGTTGAAAATATAGGCTATAATCAAACCTATTATAAAGGGGTTCATAAGAGCAACGGCACTGTTGAATATCTTTTTAAAGTCCGTTGTTATTATGACTCTGTATAAAATTATTGATATTAAAATAAGCATAATAAAGCCTAAATATTTGTTGAATGCTTTTTTTATTGCATCGATCATACCCGACACCTCCTTTTTCACAAGTTTTCCTGTCAGTGTATAACAAGCCTTACTATATGTTTTTAATCATATGATGTACTATTCTTTCGGAATTTGCCGCTGCAAGCTCCTTAAAAGCAGGGTAATCCATACTCCCTGAGTCGTCTGCGGAGTCTGAAATTGCCCTTATGATAACGAAGGGAAGATTGTTAAGAACACAGGTTTGGGCAATAGCTCCCCCTTCCATTTCACAGCAGGCTCCGCCGAAATCTTTAATTATGCTGTCTTTAAGAGCCTGGTCGCATACAAAAACATCTCCTGCCGCAACTCTGCCCTTTATTCCTTTAAGACCGCAGTCTGCCAGAGCATTTTCGGCTTTTTCCGTAAGATAAGGGTCGGCTTTAAAGACGGAGCTTTCCATATCCGGTATAACCCCTTTGGGGTAGCCTAAGCCCTCAACATTCATATCATGCTGTATAGCATCTGTGGAAATTACAATATCGCCTATTTCAAGCCCGGGGGCAAGCCCTCCGGCAACACCTACGTTTATAATGCAGTCAACGGCAAACATATCAATCATAATCTGAGTACATACAGCGGCATTTACCTTTCCTACACCGCACATTGCCGCAACAACGCTTTTGCCCTCTAAAAGGCCAACTGTAAAATCCATTCCGGCGGCTGTTTTCGTTGTTACAACATTTAACATACTTCTGATTCGTTGAATTTCAATGTCCATTGCGCCTATAATACCTATGGTTTTCATATTTACAGCCTTCTTTCTTTATTCAACAGTAACACTTTTAGCAAGATTTCTCGGCTTGTCAACATCATTGCCTAAGCCTATTGCCATATAGTAGGCAAAAAGCTGCTGGGGAATGTTTGCAAGCAGGGGTGTGAGAATGGGGTGGGTTTTGGGAATATAAATATAATCATCGGCATAATTTTCTATTTCCCTGTTTCCTTCCATTGCAATTACCAAAACTCTGGCGCCTCTTGCTTTAACCTCTTTAATATTGCTCATTGTTTTTGAAAAGAGATTTTGCTGTGTTGCAACGCCTATAACAAGGGTGCTGTCTTCTATAAGGGCTATGGGACCGTGTTTAAGCTCGCCGGCTGCGTAAGGCTCACTGTGAAGATAAGCAATTTCTTTAAGCTTAAGAGAGCCTTCCTGACAGACAACATAGTCTAAGCCTCTTCCTATATAGAAAACATTCTTTGAACCTATATATTTTTCCATAAAACGCTTTATAATAGGCGCTTTTGTAAGAATATTGTTTATGTGAGAGGGCAAAAGCTCCATTTCTCTCTTTATTTCCTTAAATTCTTCAAGGCTCAGTTTATCCTTTTCAAGAGAAATATGAAGAGTAAGAAGGAACATAGCCACAACCTGAGCCGAAAAAGCCTTTGTTGACGCAACGGCAATTTCGGGACCTGCCAAAGTATAAATTACGTCATCGGCTTCTCTTGCTATTGTGGAGCCTACTACATTTACAACTGCCAAAACCCTTGAGCCCTTTCGCTTGGCAAGACGCATAGCCTCTAAGGTATCCGCTGTTTCTCCCGACTGTGATATAACAATTGCAAGAGTTTTTTCGTCAACAAGAGGGTCTTTATAGCGGAATTCACTGGCAACATCTGAGTTTACGTGAATTTTAGCCATTTTTTCAAGAAGGAATTTTCCTACAAGACCGGCATAATAAGCTGTTCCGCAGGCTACAATATAAATTTGGTTTATGCCTTCAAGTTCTTCTCTGCCTAATTTAACTTTGTCAAGCTGAATACCGCTGCCGTCGGGCTTAAAGCGTCTATTTAAATTGTCGGCAACAACCTTGGGCTGTTCATAGATTTCTTTAAGCATAAAATGCTCATAGCCGCTTTTTTCCGCCGCCTCGATTGTCCAGTCTACAACGTAAACATCTTTTTGTATTTCTTCCTTCTTGCGGTTGTAGATTTTAACTTTGTCTTTCTCCACAACGGCAATTTCGTCATCTTCCATTATATATGTGTTTCTTGTATATTTCAAAATAGCCGGAAGATCAGAGGCTATAAAGTTTTCACCTTCGCCTAAACCTACAATAAGAGGACAGTTTTTCTTAACGGTAATTATTTTATCCGGACTGTCGGCACAGATAAAGGCAAAAGCATAAGAGCCGTCTACCTTCGCCAAAACTCTGTATACCGAATCAATAAAATTGCCGCTTTTTCTGTAATAGTAGTCGGCAAGCTGGGCAACGCATTCAGTATCTGTTTCGGAAACGAATTCATAGCCCTGACCTCTGAGAAAATCTCTTATTATTACATAATTTTCTATAATACCGTTATGAACAACGGCAATTTTTTCGGAGCTTGAAAAATGAGGGTGGGCATTTTCATCGGAAGGAACACCGTGTGTTGCCCAACGGGTATGACCTATGCCTATTTTTCCGGCAACGGGGTTGTCATATAATTTGCTTTCAAGATTTTCAACCCTGCCCTTTGTCTTTCTGACTTCTATTTCATTTGCATTTTGATTAAAAACAGCTACACCGGCGGAGTCATAGCCTCTGTATTCCAACATTTTAAGCCCTTGAAGAAGAACGGGAACGGCATTTCTCTCGCCTACATATCCTACTATTCCGCACATATATTATGCACCTCCTGCTTTCATTTGAAACCTGTCTTTGCCGCAATCGGCTTTTGTATGGTCTGCGGTGTACGTTATTTAAGAACTTCAACAATAAGATCCGCTAATTTTTTTGCTTCCTTTGTTATAACTTCTATGTCTCTGCCTTCTATCATAACTCTTACAAGGGGTTCAGTTCCCGAAGGACGGATTAAAACTCTGCCTTCCCCTGAAAATTTGGCGTTAAGCTCTTCAATAGCGTCTCTTATTTCCTTATAATTATTATATTCGGTTTTCTTTTTTCCGTCAACCTCGGCATTTATAAGAACCTGGGGAAGAACCTCCATTATGCTTTTAAGCAGAGAAAGCTTTTCGCCTTTTTTCTTAATTATTGTAAGGAGTGTAACGGCAGTTAAAAGACCGTCACCGGTTGTATTTTTGTCAAGTATGATAATATGACCGGACTGTTCGCCCCCTAAGTTATGACCGTTTTTAAGCATTTCTTCAATAACATAGCTGTCGCCTACGTCCGTTACGGCTACGTTTATGCCTTTTTCCTTTGCCATAATCATAAAGCCCAAATTGCTCATTACCGTAGCGGTAATTGTGTCTTCCCTGAGAAGACCTCTGTCTTTAAAGTCGTTTCCTATGATGGCCATAATCATATCGCCGTCTACGGTTTCGCCCTTTTCATCAACACAAAGACATCTGTCGCCGTCGCCGTCAAAAGCGACCCCCACATCGGCGCCCAGCTCAACAACCTTTTCCTTAAGATTTTCAAGATGGGTTGAGCCGCAGTTTAAATTTATATTTGTGCCGTCAGGCTCTGCGCTTAAAAAAGTTACATCTGCCTTTAAGGCTTTGAAAACCTCTTTTGCGACAGTGCTTGTTGCGCCGTTTGCACAGTCGCATACAATTTTTATTCCGCTTAAATCTATATCCGTCTGTGCGGCAACAAAGGCTGCATAATCGGAAACAGAGGTTTCACATACTTTTCTTGTTCCCACAGAGATTCCCGTAGGAAGGGGCGGCTCGTCAATGTGGTTTATCATTATATCTTCAATTTCATCTTCTATTTCGTCGCTTAGTTTAAAGCCCTTGCTGTTAAAAAATTTTATGCCGTTGTCTTTAACGGGGTTGTGTGAAGCTGAAATAACAACCCCTGCGTCAGCGCCGTAAAGTCTTACAAGATAAGCAACCCCAGGAGTGGGAATAACCCCCAAGCTTATAACCTCTGCACCAACGGAACAGATACCTGCCGTAAGCGCTGCCTCAAGCATACCTCCCGAAATTCTTGTATCCATACCTACTATAATTTTTGCTTTATGTTTATTCTTTTTAGTCAGAACGTAAGCGCCGGTCTTGCCCAGCTTAAAAGCAAGTTCACAGCTGAGTTCTGTGTTGGCAACGCCTCTTACACCGTCCGTACCGAAAAATACACTCATATTTTGCCTCCTGATACATTTAATATATCTTTATAAATGTCAAAACGATAATTTATGTTTCTATTTATATTTTTTTGAAAAAGCAGCCGTTGTTTTTGTTGGGAAACTTTTTCAATATTAAAACATTATAACATCTATTTTCGTTTATGTAAATAGTTTTTGTTAAGGAAATACAGGATTTTGCCGATATTTTGCAACACTTCGGCAATTTTAAAAGGCTGTGAAAATCGAAATTTTGATTTTCACAGCCTTAAGACAAGCTGTTTTATAAAAGCTGTAAATCTATTAATCAGCGGTTTCTTAAATAAGTTTTGCACTGACCAGACGTTTGCGTATAATATTGCCGAATATTATAACCAAAATCATTTTGCAAAGATCTACTATTATGAATGGGAATACACACACCGTTAAAGCGTAGGCAAATGTACATTTCATAAGATAAACAAACCAAACCGTTCCAAAGGCATAACAAACTGCCGTAGAAACAACAAATGCCACAAAATGAAGTATATATTTTTCCTTTAAGCGTTCAATCACAAAGCCGCCCATTAAGGTTATAAATATAAAACCGACCAAATAGCCTCCCGTAGGACCCAAAAGCTTAGCGGGACCTCCCGTAAAGCCTGAAAAAACAGGAAGACCTATTATGCCTATAAGCATATAAAGAAGGTAGCTTATTGTTCCTTTTTTCATTCCCAAAATATAAAGGGATAAATAAATTACAAGATTTGTAAGTGAAGTAGGCACAGGACCTATGGGAACGGACATTGGAGCCAATATACACAAAAGGGCTGTAAAAACCGCTGTTGCCATCATATCCCTCAAAGGCAGACCGTTGATTTTTTTAGACTGCAAGCTTTCTTTTTCGATATTTTGCTGTTTAAACATTATCATTAATTCCTTTCTTATCTTATTTTGTCTTTCTTAAGCTGAAACCCAGTTTTTCAAACATAAGTCTGTCTTCGGCTGTGTTGTTTCCCACTGTGGTAAGCATATCACCTGTCAGCGCAGCATTAGCACCGGAACGGAAGAGAATTTCTCCGCCGTCATCAAAATAGTTTCTTCCTGCTGCTATACGTATATAGGCTTTGGGGTTAATAAAATGGAAAACAGCCGTTATTCCGACAATTTCGTCACAAGACAGCTTTTCGGCATTTTCAAGGGGTGTCCCGGCTATGGGAATCAGAAAGTTTAAAGGAATTGAATATACTTCAAGCTCCGACAGGAGCAAAGCCATATCAATGCGGTCCTCCGGAGTTTCCCCCATTCCCAAAATACCGCCGCTGCAAACCTCTAAACCTGCTCCTTTGGCAAGATGAATTTCTCTTATTTTGTCTTCATATGTATGAGTTGTACAGATTTCAGGAAAGAACCGTCTCGATGTTTCAAGGTTTGCGTGATACATACGGACACCGCTTTTGCGAAACTTTTTCAAATCCTCCCCTTCCATAAGACCGTGAGAGACACACAAAATCATATCCGGACAGACCTCGTGCATATCCTTATAAGCAGACAGGGCTTTTTCAAGGTCGCCGCCGTTTAAGGTTCTGCCGGCTGTTACTATGGAAAAGCGGTTAATACCCCTTTTGTCTGCCTGTTTGCATTCTTTTAAAAAATCTTCTGTGTCTAAAAAGCCGAATTCCTTACAGCTTGTGGAATAATGGGAAGACTGGGCGCAAAATTTACAGTTTTCGCTGCACTTTCCCCCTCTGCCGTTTATAATACTGCAAAGGTCTATTGAACTGCCGCAGAGTTCCCGCCGTATTTTATCCGCCCCTAAACAAAGCTCATCTAAATCTCCGTTATACAGCGCCTGTAAATCATCTTCGGCTTTAAGCCTTCTTCCGTCTATTATTTCATCAGCAAGCTTTAAAACATCTATGCTCATTTTATTGTCCTTCCTGTATTTGACGTATTCTGATTTCTCCCGAATTCATTCGGATTTCTTCGTGATCTTCCGTCTCGGCGATAAGAACACCGTTGTCATCTATAGATAAAACCCTTACAATTCGGCAGTCATTTCCCGAATAGGCTTCAACCTGCTTTCCGATTACCACGGAGCGGTTTCTGTAGGTTTCCATATATTCTTTCTTTGACAGATTTTTATAATAGCCCATAAAAACAGATATAATTTCCCCTACAAGGCGGCTCCTTACAGCTCCGGCGCAAGTTTCAGAGCCGAAAAGGGAACCGGCTATATCCTGAATTTCAGGCGGAAAGCCTCCTTTGGGGTCGGAAACATTTATGCCTATTCCCAAAACGGCATAACTTAAGCCCCCTGTTTCAACGTCAACAGAGGCCTCTGTTAAAATTCCGGCTGTTTTTCTGCCTTTATAAATTATGTCATTTACCCATTTTATGCCTGTTTTTTTCCCTGTGACTTTTTCTATTCCTTCGGAAACTGCCACCGCTGCCGCAGTTGTAATAAAGAGAGTCTCCCTTGCCGAGCCTTCCGGACGAAGTAAAAGGCTGAAATATATACCTGTGTCTGAGGGAGAGTAAAAGCTGCGTTTACTTCTCCCCTTTCCCATAGTTTGGCTGTCAGCGACAATAACAACCCCCTCGGGGCGCCATTCCTCGGCATATCGTTTCATCATATTGTTTGTAGAAGTCACCTCACGATATACTTCAACCTGAAATGAAGAGGCATCTCCCGTTAAATATTTTTCTATGCTTGCCTTTGAGAGAACTCCGTCTTCCTCCAAAAGGCAATGGCCCTTGTTTGTAACAGCGTCTATTTTGTGTCCGTCTTTAATTAGGCTGTGCACTGCCTTCCAAACGGCATTTCTGCTGTAAAAAAGAGAATCAGCCAAAGCCTTACCCGAGAGGTAGCTGCCTCTGTTAGCCTCAAGCTGTTTAAGAACCTGTTCTTTTATATTCATTTTAAACTCCCATATATACTGTGTAGATACACCACACTGTAAAAGCCCTATCGATAAGTTATGAAAAGATTGTAACACGGCAGGAGCCGATTGTCAACCAGCCAAATATTTTCGGTGACAATTAAATTTTTCGGAAAATCTGCTGAATTTATGAATATATACAATAACAGCTGTTGTGATTGATTAAAAAATTTGTTATAATAAATATATACAGAAAATCTGTTTTGATATTTTTGCCGTCCGTACGTCAATTACAATATGGTAAATATTTATACAAAGCGAAAGTAAAGGAGGGGCGCATGAAATACAGTGAATATATAGACAACTTTCTTACTTTTTAAGAGAAACCAAGACGGACTATAACATTGCGGTTTCCGAAGAAGAAAACGCCAATAATGAAATTTTAGATATAGAACACAGTCTTGAGCTTGACCCCCATACATATCATGAATATGCAAAGCTGTCAAAAGCCATAAAGGCAGTTAAAAGCAAAAGAAGAAAATCAAAAGATATAAGGCTTACTCTTCAGCCGGTTTTAGAC
This sequence comes from Clostridiales bacterium, assembly GCA_021203425.1. Lineage (GTDB taxonomy): Bacteria > Bacillota > Clostridia > Lachnospirales > CAG-274 > JAJQCI01. Next base: position 13,058 of record JAJQBF010000061.1, read on the forward strand.
TGGACGGAGACAAATCAGCCTGTAATTAAAAGCCTTGAAAGGCTTTTGGGGGCAGTCAGAAAAGAGGAAGAAAAACAGGAAAACCGTTATTATAACCCGAGAACGGAAATTATAAAGGAAGTTTTAGGGGAACCGAGCGAATAAAAAATCTGCCGCATAAACCGAAAAACCGGTTTTGCGGCAGATTTTTTTATTTCAATAGTTTTTTCAAATATTGCCCTGTGTATGACTCTTCACAGGCGGCAACCTCCTCCGGTGTACCTTGGGCGACAACTCTGCCGCCTCCGTCTCCCCCTTCGGGGCCTAAATCTATAATATAGTCTGCCGTTTTTATAACGTCAAGGTTATGCTCGATAACAACAACGGTATTTCCGCCTTCCATAAGCCTTTGAATAATATTAATCAGCTTATGAACATCGGCAGTATGCAGCCCCGTTGTAGGTTCATCTAAAACGTAAATTGTTTTGCCTGTTGCCGTTCGGGAAAGCTCCGTTGCCAGCTTTACTCTTTGAGCCTCTCCGCCGGAAAGTGTAGTTGATGCCTGACCTAATTTTATATAGGAAAGACCTACATCGTTAAGGGTTTCAAGCTTTTTTCTTATTTTGGGCAGGTGCTTGAAAAACTCCAAAGCCTCTTCCACTGTCATATCCAAAACGTCGGAAATGGACTTGTCTTTGTATTTAACCTCAAGAGTTTCTCTGTTATAGCGCTTTCCGTGGCAAACCTCACAGGGAACATATATATCGGGAAGAAAATTCATTTCGATTTTCATTATGCCGTCGCCGCAGCAGGCCTCGCACCTGCCGCCTTTTACATTAAATGAAAATCTGCCCTTTGTATAGCCCTTCATTTTTGCCTCGGGAACACCGGCAAACAAATCTCTTATAAGGTCAAAAAGACTTGTATATGTTGCCGGGTTTGAACGGGGTGTTCTGCCTATGGGAGACTGATCGATATTTATTATTTTGTCAAGAGCCTCATAGCCTGTGACGGACTTAACCTTTCCGGCTTTTATTCTGGCTCTGTTAAGCTTTTTAGCAAGGGTTTTATATAAAATTTGGTTTACAAGAGAGCTTTTGCCCGAACCGGAAACACCTGTCACACAGACGAAAAGCCCTAAGGGAATATCTACATTCAGCTTTTTTAAATTGTTGACCTCTGCTCCCCTTATTTTCAGCTTGTTTTTACCGGGCTTTCGCCTTTTTTCGGGAACGGGAATTTCCATTCTTCCGCTTAAATAATTTCCCGTAACGGACTCTTCACATTTCAAAAGTCCTTCTACATCTCCCGAATAAACCACCTCGCCGCCGTTAAGTCCGGCGCCGGGGCCTATGTCTATAATATTATCCGCCGCAAGTATTGTGTCTGAGTCATGTTCTACCACAATAAGAGTATTTCCCAAGTCACGAAGATTTTTAAGTGTGGCAAGGAGCTTGTCATTATCTCTTTGATGAAGACCTATGCTGGGTTCGTCAAGTATATAAAGAACTCCTACAAGCCCGGAGCCTATTTGTGTGGCAAGCCTTATTCGCTGAGATTCTCCGCCGGAAAGGGTTCCGGCTGTTCTTGAAAGTGTCAGATAATCAAGTCCTACGTCTGAAAGAAAGCTTATTCTGGCTTTAATTTCTTTTAAAACAAGGTCTGCAACGGCTTTCTGTCTGCTTGTAAGCTCCAAATCTCTGAAAAATACCTTAAGTTCCTTAATTGATTTTGCCGTTACGTCGGAAATGCTTAAGTCTCCTATTGTTACAGCCAAATATTCCGGGCGGAGCCGCTTTCCCTTACAGGCAGGGCAGGTTATATTTGTCATATAAGCCTCATATTCTTTTTTCGAGGCCTCTGAGTATGTTTCCGAATACCTCTTTTTTAAGTTGTTTACGATTCCTTCAAAGAAAAAGTCATAGCTTTTGACTGTTCCGCCGCTTGTAAAGGTAACGGGTATAAATTCGCCGCCGTCTCCGTACATAATATAGTCCTTTGTTTCTTCCGGCAGGTCTTTGTAAGGCAGGTCGAGGTCAATATTATGACGTTTGGAAAGCTGAAGAAAAAGACTGCGGCTCATTGAGCCGTCTGTTGTTATTGCGTTCCAGCCGTAAACAGCTATAGCCCCATGATTGATTGAAAGCTCGGGAACGGGCACAATAAGATCCGGATCGAATATGAGCTTTGCCCCCAAACCGGAACACTCGGGGCAGGCGCCGTGAGGATTATTAAATGAGAACATTCTGGGTTCGATTTCCTCTATGCTTATTCCGCAGTCGGGGCAGGCAAAATTCTGCGAGAATGTAAGCTCTTCCTCTCCTGTATCTATAAGGAGAATTCCTCCCGTCAGTGCCATAGCTGTTTCCACAGACTGGGTAAGACGCTTTTCAATGCCCTCTTTTACAATAAGCCTGTCTATTACTATTTCAATTGCGTGCTTTTTGTTTTTTTCAAGCTTTATTTCTTCGGAAAGATCGTAAATTATTCCGTCGATTCTTACCCTTACATAACCGCTTTTCTTTGCGTCCTCGAGAATTTTGACGTGTTCGCCTTTTCTCCCTCTGACAACGGGGGCTAAAAGCTGAAGTCTTGTTCTTTCGGGAAGTGACATAATTTTATCTACAATCTGGTCTACGCTTTGCCTTTCTATTACCCTGCCGCATTTGGGGCAGTGGGGAATTCCGGCTCTGGCAAAAAGCAAGCGGAGATAGTCGTAAATCTCCGTAACCGTACCCACTGTGGAACGGGGATTGTTGTTTGTTGTTTTCTGGTCGATTGAAATAGCCGGAGAAAGCCCGTCTACGCTGTCGGCATCGGGCTTGTCCATCTGACCTAAAAACATTCTTGCGTAGGAAGAAAGGCTTTCAACATACCGTCTTTGCCCCTCGACATATATTGTGTCAAAAGCAAGGCTTGACTTTCCCGAACCGCTTAAACCCGTAAAAACATTCAGCTTGTTCCTCGGCACAGTTACATCTATATTTTTTAAATTGTTTTCTCTTGCACCTTTTATAATTATGCAGTCGTTTTCCATTGTTACACCTCTTGATGCAGTTTAATAATTTGTTATTTTTGCAGTTCAATTTCAATTTCTTCAATAGAAGGCATCGAACCTTTAAAATCTGTAGGATATATCTTTGACAGTTCATATTCCGAAATACCTATAGGTTGATTTACAGATTCTAAAGCATACTGGGCTGTAAGATTATTTTTATCTTTACAAATAAGCAAGCCTATTGTAGGATTATCCGTTTCGGTTTTTAGTGCGTGATTTACGGCAGACACATAAAAGCCCAGCTGACCTAAACGAGAGGGTTCGAATTTAACTGTTTTTAATTCTACAACTGCATATGCGTGAATTTGTGTGTTATAAAATAAAAGATCTATAAAAAATTCGTCATCACCGACATTTATTCTGTACTGTCTTCCCATAAATGAAAATCCCGAGCCTAATTCCAATAGAAATTTTGTTATATTACTCACAAGTGCATCCTCAAGCTCCTTTTCGTTATATCTTTCCTGAATTGTGAGAAAATCAAAGCTATAAGGGTCTTTTGTTAATTCCTGTGCAAGATCACTTTGCGGAACCGGTAATATTTGCTTGAAATTTGTTACAGCTTTTCCTTTTTTCTCGTATAAGCCTGAATCAAGAAAATTGAGCAAAACAGCTCTGCTCCAGTTATGTTCTATAGTTTGCTTTACGTAAAATATCGCTTTTGGGGTATTTTTCCTGCATTTGTTTATGATCTGAATATGGTGTCCCCAAGGAATCATAAATAAATGGGCTTTGCTGAAATCGTCAACAGGCTGTTGACGATTTTGAAAATACTGAGAATAAAGTTCATAAAAATAACGTGTATATTTTAAATTTGTTACCGAAAATCCCTTACTATTGGGAATTTCTTTTTTTAAATCTTGACTTAGTTTTGCAAAAAATGCAGAACCATAAGTGTTTTCACTGCTTGATTCGGAAATATCATGTCCTATCGAATAGTAAAATTCAACGAGTGATTGATTTACGGTGATTACAGCTTTAAGCTGATTGTTTAAATAGCGTTCCTTAAGAGTTTTGAGCCAGTCAACATATTCCATATTTTCTATTTTTATAAGTTTTTCGGGTTTCATAATTAACACTCCTATTTAAAAGTAAAGAAAATTTTAAACCGACATTTAAAGCAACAGCAGTTCATTAAGCCTTTTAATCTCATCTCTCAGCTCGGCGGCCTCTTCAAATTTAAGCTCCATGGCAAATTTTTTCATTTTTTCCGTCAAATCGTTTATCAAAATCTTTATTTCGGCAGGAGACATAGACTCAGGGTCTTTTTCAAGCTTTGCTGACTTTTTGCCCGTTACCGCCTCGGTGGCCTTAATTATTTCGTGAACCTTTTTTATAATTGTTTTGGGAACAATTCCATGTTCCTCATTATATCTCTTTTGAATTTCACGTCTTCTTGCTGTTTCTTCCACAGCATTTTTAATAGAATCCGTCATAACGTCGGCATACATTATAACCCGTCCTTCGGCATTCCTTGCAGCTCTGCCTATTGTCTGAATAAGGGAAGTTTCCGAACGGAGAAAGCCCTCCTTATCGGCGTCTAATATAACCACAAGAGCGGTTTCGGGAATATCAAGACCCTCCCTTAAAAGGTTTATTCCCACAAGAACGTCAAACTCACCTAAGCGGAGATTTCTTATAATTTCAAGTCTTTCCAGTGTGTCAACGTCCGAATGGAGATAGTTTACCTTTATTCCGTTTTCCGCAAGATATTTTGTTAAGTCTTCCGCCATTTTTTTCGTAAGAGTGGTTATCAGAACTCTCCAGCCCTTTTTAACGGTTTTATTTATTTCCGTTATGATGTCATCAATCTGCCCTTCAACAGGTCTTATCTCTATTTCCGGGTCAAGAAGTCCGGTAGGTCTTAAAATTTGTTCCACAACATTTTCGGAATGTGCCTTTTCATACTTATTGGGTGTTGCGGAAACAAAAAGCATTTGATTCATTTTTTCTTCAAACTCTTCAAATTTAAGGGGGCGGTTGTCAAGGGCTGAAGGCAGACGAAAGCCGTAATCCACAAGGGACATTTTTCTGGAACGGTCGCCGTTATACATTCCCCCTACCTGAGGAATCGAAACATGAGATTCATCTACGATTGTAATGAAATCCTTTGGAAAATAGTCTATAAGTGTGTGGGGAGTGCTGCCTTCGGCTCTTCCCGAAAGATGTCTTGAATAGTTTTCTATTCCCGAGCAAAAGCCCATTTCCGCCATCATTTCCAAATCGTAGTTTGTTCTTTCGGCTATTCTCTGGGCTTCCACATATTTTTCTTCCGATTTAAAAAATTTAACCCTTTCCGCAAGCTCCTCCTGTATTGCTGCAATGGCTTTTAACATTTTATCTCTGTTTATAACATAGTGACTGGCAGGGTAAATACAAATATGGTTTCTTCTGCCCTTTACATTACCCGTAAGGGAATCTATTTCGGAAATTCTGTCAACCTCGTCGCCGAAAAACTCAACTCTGTAGGCAGTGTCGGAGCTTTCCGCCGGAAAAATTTCAATGGTATCCCCTCTTACTCTGAAAGTTCCTCTTGTAAAGTTGATGTCGTTTCTGTCATACTGAATTTCAACCAGCTTTTTTTGTATATTCGTCATATCCCTAATCATTCCCGGGCGAAGAGAAACGCACATTTCATTATAGTCGATAGGGTCGCCTAAACCGTATATGCAGGAAACAGACGCAACAATTATAACATCTCTTCTTTCGAAAAGGGCAGCTGTTGCCGAGTGGCGCAGCTTGTCTATTTCGTCATTCACCGAAGAGTCCTTTGCTATATAAGTGTCGGAAGAGGGAACGTAAGCTTCGGGCTGATAATAGTCATAATAGCTTACAAAATATTCAACAGCATTTTCGGGAAAAAATTCCTTAAATTCATTATAAAGCTGTGCGGCAAGTGTTTTGTTATGGGCTAAAACAAGGGTTGGGCGGTTAAGCTGTTCTATTATATTTGCCATTGTAAATGTTTTTCCCGAGCCGGTTACCCCCAAAAGGGTTTGATATTTACAGCCTTCTCTAAAGCCCTTTACAAGCTCTGCAATAGCCTCCGGCTGATCCCCCGTAGGGGCGAAATTTGACACAAGCTTAAAATGATCCATATAAAGCATCTCCTTTATAGTACATCTGCCGCCGAATCTTCATCAGCTGCTCTCCCCTTCCGTCTGCACTGTTGTTTCGGAAGAACCTGTTTCTGTTTCGGGTTCAGCCGGAAGAGAGGCTTTATAGGTTTCTGCGGCACTCGTAAAACTGCTTGAAAGTGTTGTATCATTTGATATACATATCATCGCTCTGCTTATGTATTTTGTTTTGTCATCTTTTATATATTCCATTATATTCGCCGCAAGCGCCTCAACATTAAAAACATAGCTTTTACATGATTTCACAAGCTCTTCACTGCCGCTGTCATAATATCCCGAAAGGGTTGTATAATAGCTTATCTGGTTAAGCCGTATACTTTCGGCAACATCATAAAGATGTTCATTGTCGCTTGTGGAGTTTGCCATATTGTTTACTTCTGTTTTGAGCCTTTCCATATAATCCTTTGAATTTTGGAAAATATAGGCGGCGGTATCATAAAGATCCGGTTTTTCTTCAGGTTCTTCTTTCGGTGTCACCGTAATGATTTTAAGACCGCCGCCCTCTGTTTCGTCTGTTTTTTCTCTTTCGTCCAGCAGATCAGCTGCTTTTTTAACCGGAGCCGATACAGTTTGGGTCTTATTAAGGCATATTTGTACAACGACGGAAACAACAATAATTATAAGCAGTAAAATTACTATTATGT
>JAJQBF010000005.1 GCA_021203425.1 Clostridiales bacterium
AATTGTATTGTAATATCTCTGAAATATTTTTGTATTATTCCGTGATTCTGCCGTGGATGAAACTGCCCTGTTAATTTCAATGGGCGGCCTTAAAGATAAAACGGTTTTAAAGGCAATGGAAGATTACAGCCTTTCGGCTGAAAGCTGTTTTGTTGCCGTTGATAATGACGAAGCCGGAGCAAAGTTTACAAATAAAATGAAAAACGAGTACAACATTAATGCTTATCCCATAACCGAGGATGAGCGTTTTAATATATACGAAAATATAAAGGATTGGAATGACCTTCTGAAAGCCGAAAAGGAAGATAAAACTGAGCACCTGACCGTCTACCATATAACAGATGTTGACTTTGACACCTTTAAGCCCGGCTACAGAGGAGTTATATGGACGGAGAAAAATCTTGATTTTGCCAAAAACCGTATGGCAGGCATGGGTTCCGACAGGATTTTCACCTGTAAAGTGACAATGAAAAATCCCAAGCACATAACCTATGACAGCGGCGAAAATTGGGACATTGACAGTACAATCAGAAAAGCGAGGAGCGAAGGCTATGACGGAGTTGTAATTGACTTTAAGCTGGCAGATGATGTCATAAACAACAGCCTGTTTCAGTTTGTGCTGACACGTAATCTTGAAGCCGATGCAAGGGATATTCTTTATTCCATCATAAAAGCAAATGCTTCCGATGCTTTGGAAAATGAAACCTTGAAAGATTTTTTTGACAGGGTAAAAGCAAATAATTTTATTACCCATTCATATGTTGCCGTATTTAAGCCCGAACAGGTGAAGATTACAGATAAAACTCTTTTAAACGAGCAGCCTGAAATCGGCTCAGTCGAACAGGAAAGAGAAACAGACCTTAAAATTGCCTTTGAAAAAGCACTTCAAAATCACGAAACCTTTTATATAAAGCATACTGAGGAAAATTTTGAAAACTACAGAATTGTCTATGATGACAAGGAAAATCACTACAATATTATAGCCGACAGGATATATCCCATTGCAAAAATAAGGGAAAGCGACATAATTGAAGAAAGCCTTGCTGCCGACATTGATGCGGATTCTGTTATCGATATTATAAAATCTTATGATTCTGAAATCAGCCCCGACAATCTAAAGACAGCTGACCAAATCCAACAAGAAAAGCAGCTTGCGGCACAGGCTGAGCAGACTACCATAAACAATTTTATGAAAAATTATATAAACAGTGACAGTATTTTCTGCCCCAACCTCGATTTGGGGGAATTTTTTGCCGTTACAAATGAATTGTTTTATTATGAAAATTCTGCACACAATGTAGATGAAAAATCTGCGGAGCTTGCGGCAAAGTACAGAAACGGTGAAGATATTTTCACAGAACTGAGTAAACACTTGGACTGTGAAATGCATATAAAAATTGATGCCGATGAGGAAAGATATGATGCAGGGCGAATTGCAAAACAGCTTTATTCCAATGCCGACATACAAGTCAAGGGGTTTGAAAAGACCGATTTTAACAGTGGCTTTTTCGATGCGGCTGTAGGGAATGTACCTTTTGGGAATTATCGGCTTTATGATGAAGAATTTCACGATGGTGAACTTATTCACGATTTCTTTTTCAAAAAGTCTTTGGATAAGGTTCGTCCCGGCGGCATCGTAGCATTTGTGACGAGCAAAGGCACTCTTGACAAAGCTGACACGAAAGTCAGGGAATATCTCGCCCAAAGAGTCGACCTTTTGGGAGCAATCCGACTTCCCAACACAGCTTTTAAGAAAAATGCCAACACAGAAGTAACAGCGGATATTCTTTTCCTTAAAAAGCGTGAGAATTTAAGAGATTTTAAAAAGGACGGAAAACCCGAATGGACGGAAACTACAAAAACAGGCAAAAATTTTGTTCCCGAATATCCACCGAAAATTATGACGCAATAATAATCTCACACAATCGGTTTGAGAAAATCCCCCTTTCCGTTGACAGGCAGGTTACCTTTATAGAAGAAGAAATCGACGAAATCACCAAAAATCTTGAAATGCTGAAAAATCAGCGAGGCGAAAGAAGATACACCGTAAAAGACCTTGAGCGGACAAGAAAAAATCTTGAGAACACTTTGGAAACTCTGAATAATAACAAAAAGCGTGATACCGTTGTAACATTTGAAGAATTGGGAGTTGACAAGCTGTATGTAGACGAGGTTCAAGCATTTAAAAATCTCTTTTTAGTGAGTAAAATGGGCAGAAATGTTGCAGGAATCAACACATCAAGCAGAAGCCAAAGGGCAACGGATTTATATATGAAATGTCAGTACCTTGATGAAAAGACAGGTTCAAAGGGTACTGTTTTTGCAACTGGAACACCGTTGTCCAACTCAATGACGGAACTTTACACAATGCAGAAATATTTACAGCAGGACGAGTTGAAAGCAAGAGGACTTAACAATTTTGACAGTTAGGCAAGTTGCTTCGGCGAAACACAGACCGCACTGGAATTAGCCCCCGAAGGCAAAGGCTATCAAATGAAAACCCGTTTTTCGAGGTTTTTCAATCTGCCCGAATTGATGCCTTTTTTCAAAGAAACAGCCGATATAAAGGTTGCAGACGAACTTAATCTGCCTGTGCCTAAAGCCAATTTCCACAACATTGCCACTGAGCCGAGCCGCTTTCAGCAGGATATGGTTTCCGACCTTGCTGTCAGGGCAAAGCGGATAAGGGACAGACAGGTTCGGCCCGAAGAGGATAATATGTTAAAGGTCACGAACGATGGGAGAAAATTAGCCTTTGACCAAAGAATAGCCAATCCTCTTTTGCCCGATGACCCCGGCAGCAAGGTGAACGTCTGCATAGAGAATGTTTTTGACATTTGGAAAGACACAGCCGAGGAAAAGTCAACGCAGCTGATTTTCTGCGACCTGTCAACTCCCGGCGGAACAGGTTTCAACGTATATAACGATATTAAAAGCAAGCTGATTGATAAGGGCGTACCTTCTGAGGAAGTAGCCTTTATACACGATTGCAAAACCGACAAGCAGAAACAGGAGTTATTCACAAAGGTAAACAACGGCGAAGTAAGGGTTCTTCTCGGTTCAACAAGTAAAATGGGAACAGGAACAAACTGTCAGCAAAGATTGAAAGCACTGCATCACATAGATGCCCGTACCGTCCCTCGGATTTACAACAACGCAATGGGCGAATTATTCGTCAGGGCAATACAAACAAAGAAGTTGACATTTACAGTTATGTGACAAAAGAGACATTTGATTCGTATATTTACCAGTTGTTGGAAAACAAGCAAAAATTCATCTCGCAGATTATGACAAGCAAATCTCCTGTCCGTTCAGCAGAGAACGTAGACGAAACGGTTTTAAGCTACTCCCAAATAAAAGCCCTTGCCGCAGGCGACCCGAAAATAAAAGAGAAGATGGATTTAGACATAGACCTTGCCCGGCTGAGAACCCTTTTTGCAGATTACCAAAGTACAAAACGGCATTTGCAGAATGACATACTCAATAAATATCCTGCCGACATAAAACAGCTTGAACAGCATATAGAGGGGTTGGAGAAAGATATTGCATTAAGGGAGCTTACCAAAGACGATGAATTTAGTGGTATAACCATTTATGATAAAAAATACACCGACAAGAAAGAAGCCGGAACAGCCTTGATTTCAGCTTGTCAAATGTTTCCCACAGATGCCAAAAGCAGAGAAATAGGCGAATACCGAGGTTTCAAAGCTATTCTTTCCTTTGACAGCTTTACACAGGGCTTTAACCTGACTTTGAAAAATGCCACTTCAATAACCGTCCCCCTCGGACAAGACCCCTACGGCAATTTTACCCGTCTTAACAATGCAATATCCAACTTCCCCAAAGAACTGGAAACACACAAAGCGGCACTTGAAAATACGATGAAAAACCTCAAAAATGCCAAAGAGGAACTGACAAAGCCATTTGCCCGAATTGACGAACTTCACGAAAAAGAAAAGCGACTTGCGGAGCTTAACAAGGAGCTGACGATGAGCAATATAGCCAACAATGATAATGCAAAAGCAGAGCAGGAAAGCAAAACAGAAGAAGCTAAAAGCAAGCCCATAAAAGCCGAGTATGCCGCAGCTTTATAACAGATTATAATAATACAGGCCAACTCCTTTTAAGTTTTAACTTGGGGAGTTGGTCTTTTTGTGATGTGAAAATTCTTAAAGGATTTTTAATATCAAATTTATCTTTACTTACAACAATTTTTTTGATATAATAGCAACAGGCAATTTGCTAACAGGGTTGGTTAGGCGAACTTCTATTATAATTTTAGTACCTGTAGGACTTTTATTATAAGTGTTCAGAATTTTTGCTGGCGCAAAAATGGCTTCGCCACCCAACATCTTTTGGGTTCTTGGTGACACCTACGACAGCATTCGATTTGATTTATGCTTACTTCGTTGTTATACAAACTATATATGACATCAAGTATATAGCATTGTTGATAAATGTTGCAAAAAAAGACCACCCTTGTCATAAGTAGCGGTGGTCTATGTTTTAGCATTAACTTATCGCCTGACCGACTTGCAGTGATTGCTCAGTCGAAAGACGGGGATTAGGGGAGTATTAGCGGTACTCGCCTTTTCTTTTTATATTTATATTATAC
>JAJQBF010000057.1 GCA_021203425.1 Clostridiales bacterium
TACATATAATTCTTTTGTTATTTGCTCTGTCTACTTGACAGGGGTGGGTTCAATTATCTGCCTTCGGTTTTTTCTTGTTTTGGTTTTATACCCCTAAACACTCCTTAAGGGCTGTCTGCAAAATCTGTGAAAAATTAACCTTATTTTCTTCTGCAATTTGATTAAGCCAATATGGAATAGTGAGGGTTTTTTTCACTGCCTTATTATCCATTTCATTTCTTACAAGAGGCATATAAACGGTAACGGGCATAACAAAGCTTCCCTCTTCTGAATCTGTCATTTCTTCAAAAGGCGGGTTTGTTGCCTCAGGAATTTCTTCGTTGTCCTTTTCCATCCCCCACAAATGAAGTCCTAAAGCTTCCTCTGCCATTCTTTCAACTTCTTCTAAATTTTTTCCTACGGTTATGCAGCCGGGTAAATCCGGAAAATACACGCCATAGCCTGTTTTACTCGGTTCAAATATAGCAAAATAAGTTGTTCCTCTCATAACGTCCTCACTCCTATAATATATCGTTTTGAAACAGGCAGGCTTATTTAAGCCTTAAGCCCAGCCTGCTTCATTATACTGTTTAAGGTTCCTTTCGGGATATCTCCGATGTGGTTAGGAACAGTAACTTTGCCTTTCTTGGTTGGGTGTTTGTAGTTTTTATGTGAGCCTCATCCGTCAACCTCATACCAACCATCGGCTTTTAGCATCTTTGTTATTTCTCTTACTGTCATTCTCTAACCCTCCTTACGCTATATATTATACACGTATTTTTGATACGTGTCAAGAGGTTTTTTGACTTCTTGCAAAAAAGTTTCACAGCCGGTTGTTCTATAACCTCGGGAGAGGCTTAATCAAGTTTCTTCATAAGGTCGTCAGCAAACTTTTCACAGTCCGATTCATACTCGGTCTGGAATTGGCTATGTGCTTTTTCAAATACCTTAAAGGCTGTTGTATGTCCGTAAACCTTGCCGCCTTTCTTTTTCTGTATGTTGTGTCCGTATTCCAGAAGGTGGGCGTGATACGCCGGAGTGCCGGCATATACTCTTATGGAGTCCATACCGTTATATTTATAATATTTGCCCCTTTTTATGCCTTTAAAATAATTTCCCGTAACAGGCGCAACTGCAACCTGAGCCTCTGCCAACGTCATTTTTTTGAGCTTGTTTCCCTCTTTCTGCATAAATTTTTTTATTTCCTTCGGGTAAACATCCTGTATCAGTTTAACGGCGTCTGCAAATTCGTCAGCACCTTCAACTTCAAATAGTGCCATACTCTCACCCCTTTACAGTGCTGTCACGTAATCATATAATTTCTCACAAACCTTATTGCCGATAAAGTCAGCGGTCTCTTCATCCCCGAACAAACTGCCGCTGAAATAAAGGTTTGCGGTATTATGAAGAGTTGTTCCTGTTCCTATCTTCCTGCTTTTGTCCGCCGGCAGAATGCTTGTTCCTGTTGGAAGGTTTACAATTTCCGGTCCGTTTTCATTTATAGTTGTCCAGCCGCCGCCGAAATAGGTTGTGCCGGTAGCATTATGCTTATATGGGTTAAGGCTCAGTGTATTGCTGCCGCTTTGAGTCGGACCTTCAATATGGGTTGTTTCTGCCGTTATAGCTACTTTTACATTTGCGGTCAAAGACTGTGAAAGCGTATTTGATATAGTGTTTCTTAATGTTTCTGCCGCCGATTGCGCCTCTCCCATTTTGCTCTGGATACCCTCAATGTATGAATCGGCATATTTTGAAGATGCTCCCATCAATGCTGTTTGGTCTGCCGGTAAAACAGTAATCGGAGTTGTAACAGCTGTGCCCTTTAGTGCCTCTGTATTTTTTCCGACTGCCCCGATTATAGAAGACTGGTTAAACACATCTGCGAATGCCTGAGGAATTGTTTCCATTCCCTGCATAGAAGATTTAAGTTCTTCAACTGATGGTGTCATCGCCTCATAAAATTTGCCTATATTTTCTCTTGCAGCATTTGTAAAGCTCTCACCGAAAACTTCATCCATTGCCGTTTCCAGTTCCTTAACCACTGTTGACATATCAATTTCGCCGTTTGCTGATGCAAGGGTTTCATTTATACTGTTATAAAAAAGTATTTCCCTCTGACAGCTTTTGATTTACAGTGTCCCAAAACAGACTTCCGTCAAACATTTCTGCCGCTTTCTGCGAAACTGTAGCAAATTCTTCCGAATAGGCGCCCATTACGGCATCATTTTCAAAAGACAGTCCAATGGCAGAAAGACCGGATATTTGTTCGTTGTACCGGGCATTTGCCTCACTTATTGCCGTTGACAGCTTGCTTGTACCTTCATCATACATCAGCTTTGCCGCCGCTATAGCGTCAACCCTTGCAGTGGTATAGGTTTCTTTAAGTGTCGCAAGCTCTGTATTTGTGGCGTCAATTAAGTTTTGAAAACTTTCCGGGCTTAAATCACCTGTAGCAAAATCGTATTTTAAGGTTTCAAGTTTTGCCTCGCTCTGTGCCGTGGAAATTTGTTCCTGTATTTCAGCTTGTTGTTTCAATATTGCCGCCACTGCCTCAGTTGAACTTATATCCCAATTATGCTCATAGGCATTTATTGTAGCCGTCTTTAAAGCCTCTCCAAGCTGAGCGGCTTGTCCGGAAAGTCTGCCATAAAATTCATTGGCATCTTCCGAAAAACCTGTACCGAATTCAGTGCCGCCGAATAATAAATCAATATTTAAATTAAGACTGTATTGCTTATCCTTAACGGCAGTCTGTAAGTTAGCTATATATTTATCGGCAGCAGCCATATAGGTTTCTTGGTCTATATTGTCCCCTAATTCCACTTGAAAACTTAACTTGTTTAATTCCCTTGCCGAATCCGAAACGCCTTGAAGGCTTGTCTGAAAATCGTTAAATGCGCCGTTTACATTATCCACCTGTTCAAGCAGCCTTTCCCCAAATACCCCTCTGACTATAGTTGAACATTCTTCCGCCGATAAATGTTGCAGAGTGATCCGTTTTTGAGTAGCTATTCCTGCCCGGTCCACAAATATTGATTTTCTCAACATACTTCTCCAGCTTTGATGTGTATTCCATAAGCTTTTCGTAATGTCTTTGCTGTTGTGTTTTTCTATGACCTTTTCCGTGTACAAAGCTGTTTGTATCAATCTTAAAAATCTCTGCATACCTCAAAATTATTTCTTTCAATTCCTCCGGAACATACTCTGTGTTGGTTTGTATTTTTAATCCGCTGAATACAAGTGTTTCATTTATTTCGTTTAACAGTGTGGTTATTTTCTCGAATAATCTATATCTTGATTTCTCCGTTGCCTTCTTCCATACCCAACTGTATTTGTTGGCATTGGTTTCAAACTTTGACCCGTCTACCGTGAATTTGTTTCTTCTTTGAAAATTTATTAGTAGAAACAAATTCACGGCATGTGGTTCAAATCAACACTTTCTTCTTCAAATATTTTCTTGTTGACATCATTAAAAATTTCTTTAATGGAATCGGATAGAACATCATTTATAAAATTTTCAAAGGTTTTGTATGAAGGTGTTTCATTATCCATCAAGTACATAAACCTGATGTTTGTTTTGCAGTTGTCCTCAAGTTCTCGAAGTGATATATATCCTTCTGACATAAATCCGAAAAAGCACTGTTTTTAACATATCGATTGAATTATATCTGATTCGTCCCGTATAATGCTTCGGTACATTTTTCAGATACTTATTTAAATTCATTCCCTCCATAAATTTGTCAAATGTTAAAAGCGGATCGTTTATGTCTAAAAAATCCGAAATAAACATTGGCAATCTGCCTTGTTTTGATGTATAATTGTTTTTAGTAGTAATGTTTTTTCACAGCCCCTTTTCTTTGTTTCGGCTTTTAAGGGAGGGTATTACATGATAAGAAAGGCAGTCAGGGAAGACATATTAAAAATAGCGGAAACATATACTGAGCTTTTGACTTATGAAGAAAAACAGGGCGGAGCGTCAAACTGGAAAATCGTGGTTTATCCTACGGTCAGTGTTCCCGAAAAAACTGTTCCCGAGGGAACAATGTATGTTTTGGAGGAAGATGGGAAAATTTGCGGAAGTATGATTTTGAACAGATTTCAGGCGCCGGAATATTTTGAAATAGAATGGAAGTATACCGCTCCCGAAGACAAGGTATTTGTTATACATACACTGTGTATACCTCCGAAAAAATCGGGGAAAGGTTTCGGCACGCAGATGATTGAATATGCCAAGAGAGCCGGCGAAAGAGCAGGCTGTGAAGTTATCCGAATAGACACTTACGTTCACAATGAGCCGGCTAAAAATCTATATCAAAAAAAACGGTTTCAGAATTGCCGGCTGCCATACGGCAAATCATGCCGGTCTTATTGAAGAAGAGCTGGTGTATCTTGAATATAAACTGTAATTTCACAAGATACATGATTTATGCAAAACTGTTATACAGCTGCAGCGCAGTCCGGCAGCCGAGTTTCACCCCTTTCGCATCTCCGCTGCCTTCATTCATTTAATTTTTCGTAAATTCCCGAAGTAAATTCCACAGTTGGAACAGGCGGAATTAAGTATGGGAAATAGGCATAAAA
>JAJQBF010000268.1 GCA_021203425.1 Clostridiales bacterium
TCCCAAGGTAACTTCCACTTCTAATTCCACTGTGGAATTTACTTTTGGAATTTACTGATATCAAAATTAGAGGCTGCTAACCGCAGTTTTTGTTGAAACAAAACCGATAGTATGTTATGATTTTATCATAATATTGTTTTTTACGGCATATTTGACACAAATTGAGGTTTTTGTAAAATCTGTGTAAACAATTTTATTGAAGAGGAGGAGTTTTATGTCGGAGAAATCTGTGCACGGTTTCAGAGGTACGGCGGCTCAGGAGCATCAGCTCAGAGATGTAATTGAAAAACACCTTAAACAGCCGGGAGGGCTTATGCCTGTTTTACAGGAGGCTCAGGAAATTTACGGATATTTGCCCTATGAGGTCCAAAAAATGATTGCCGACGGGCTGAATGTTTCACTTTCGGAAATTTACGGAGTTGCTACATTTTATTCGCAGTTTTCACTTATTCCCAAAGGAGAAAACCGCATAAGCGTCTGTTTGGGAACAGCCTGTTATGTTAAGGGAGCAGACAAAATTCTTGAGGCTGTTGAAAAAAAGCTGGGAATAAAAAGCGGCGAATGTACGGAAAACAGGCTTTTTTCGTTAGATTCAACAAGATGTGTGGGAGCCTGCGGTCTTGCTCCCGTTATGATGATAAATGATGATGTATACGGAAAAATGACTGTTGACAGGGTAGACACAATTATAGACTCATATATTAAAAAGAGCAAAAAGGGAGGTGACAGTGCGTGATTACAATAGAAGAACTCAACAAAATTAAGAAAGCCGGAGAGGAGCTTGTTCTTGTTCGCAGAGTTGTTCAGGAACAGGGAGAGGAGCTTGCCAAGAAAACAGGTTTCAGAAAACAGGTTCTTGTCTGCGGAGGAGCAGGCTGTACATCTTCAGGCTCGAAGAAGGTTATTGACGCCCTTGAAAATGCCCTTGTAAAGAACGGAATCGAAAAGGAAATTTTGGTTGTTAAAACAGGCTGTTTCGGGCTTTGCGCCTTAGGCCCCATTATGATAGTCTACCCCGAAGGCTGTTTTTACAGTCAGGTTACTCCCGAAGGGGTAGAGAGAATTGTTGAAGAACATCTTAAAAATAACAACATTGTTAAAGAACTTTTATATGCCGAAACAGTACACGAAGACGGAAGTATAATTTCTCTTAACGAAACAAGATTTTATAAAAAGCAGATGAGGGTTGCCCTCCGAAACTGCGGCGTTATCGACCCTGAAAACATCGAAGAATATATTGCCTCTGACGGTTATCAGGCTCTTGCTAAGGTTTTAACCTCAATGACAGGTCAGGACGTTATAGACGAGCTTACAAAATCCGGCTTAAGAGGCCGAGGCGGCGGCGGTTTTCCGACGGGCAGAAAATGGTCATTTGCAAAAGCTGCGGAAGGCGACATAAAATATGTATGCTGCAATGCCGATGAAGGAGACCCGGGAGCATTTATGGATCGTTCCATTTTGGAAGGAGACCCCCACTGTATAATCGAGGCTATGGCTATTGCCGGATATTCAATAGGAGCATCAAAGGGCTATGTTTACATAAGGGCGGAATATCCCATTGCCGTTCAAAGACTTACAATTGCCGTAAATCAGGCGAGAGAATACGGTGTTTTAGGCGAAAATATTTTCGGCACGGATTTTTCATTTGATATAGAAATAAGACTGGGCGCCGGCGCCTTTGTCTGCGGCGAGGAAACAGCCCTTATGACATCAATCGAAGGTCACAGAGGAGAACCCCGTCCCCGTCCTCCCTTCCCGGCGGTAAAGGGTCTTTTCGGAAAGCCCACAGTACTTAACAACGTTGAAACCTATGCCAACATACCCAGAATTATTCTTAACGGCTCAGACTGGTTTTCAAGCATAGGCACAGCCGGCTCAAAGGGAACAAAGGTTTTTGCTTTAGGCGGAAAAATTACAAATGTAGGTCTTGTTGAAATTCCCATGGGAACAACCTTAAGAGAAATAGTAGAAGAAATAGGCGGAGGAATTCCCAACGGAAAGAAATTTAAAGCGGCTCAAACCGGAGGACCTTCCGGCGGCTGTATTCCCGCCTGCCATATAGACACGCCTATAGACTATGACAGTCTTATAGCTTTAGGCTCAATGATGGGCTCGGGAGGACTGATTATACTTGACGAAGACACCTGTATGGTTGATATTTCAAAATTCTACCTTGAATTTACAGTAGATGAGAGCTGCGGAAAGTGTACTCCATGCCGTATAGGCACAAGACGTCTTTTACAGTTTCTTGAAAAAATCACTTCCGGAAAGGGCGAACCGGAGGATCTCGAAAAAATTGAAGAACTTGCCCTTCATATGAAAGCGTCCTCTCTCTGTGCCTTAGGTCAGTCTGCGCCGAACCCGGTTCTTTCCACGATTAAATATTT
This sequence comes from Clostridiales bacterium, assembly GCA_021203425.1. Taxonomy (GTDB): domain Bacteria; phylum Bacillota; class Clostridia; order Lachnospirales; family CAG-274; genus JAJQCI01. Next base: position 2,388 of record JAJQBF010000268.1, read on the forward strand.
CAAAGACGAATATCTTGCCCATATTACAGATAAATCCTGTCCGGCGGGAATCTGTAAGTCGCTGCTCCACTATGAAATAGTGCCCAAACTTTGCAAGGGCTGTACAAGATGCGCTAAAAACTGCCCTGTAAACGCTATAAGCGGCGAGCCGAGAAAACCCCATAAAATTAACCGTGATGTCTGCATAAAATGCGGCTTATGTGTTAAAAACTGTAAGTTTAACGCTATAATTAAGAAATAAGGAGGCAATTTATATGGATACGGTAAATTTAAAAATAAATAACATACCTGTGACTGTGCCTGCCGGTTATACAATTTTACAGGCGGCAAAAGCTCTGCATATAGAAATACCCTCCCTTTGCTATCTTAAAGATATAAACTGTATAGGTGCCTGCAGAGTCTGCGTTGTTGAAATTAAGGGAAGAAAAGGGCTTGTAGCCTCCTGTGTTTATCCCGTTGAAGAAGGTATGGAGGTTTTAACCAACACCCCCAAGGTAAGAGCATCAAGAAAAACCACAATCGAACTTATACTTTCAAGTCACCACAAAAAATGTCTTTCCTGCGTAAGAGGAGATCACTGTGAACTTCAAAAGCTGTCTTTTGACTACGGTGTTGATGAAGACAGATTTAAGGGGGACGACGCTGTTTATCCCCTTGACGACAAATCACCCTATATTGTAAGAGACAACAGCAAGTGTATTCAGTGTATGAGATGTGTTGCAGCCTGTAAAAATATTCAGTCTGTTTCCGTCATAGGACCTATTAAAAGAGGCTATAACGTTCACGTAGGCTGTGCCTTTGAAAAGAGCCTTGCGGATTCTCCCTGTGTGGGCTGCGGTCAGTGTATAGTTGCCTGTCCTGTAGGAGCTCTCAGCGAAAAAAGCCAGATTGATGAAGTTTGGGACGCTATTTCAAACCCGGATAAACACGTTGTTATGTTTACGGCGCCTTCAATAAGGGCGACTTTGGGCGAGTGTTTCAATATGCCTGTGGGAACAGACGTTGAGGGCAAAATGGTAGCCTCAATAAGACGTCTCGGTGTTGATAAAATATTCAATATGAACGTAACAGCAGACTTAACGATTATGGAAGAGGCAAACGAGCTTATAGAGAGAATAAACGGCGGCGGAAGTATGCCCATGTTTACCTCCTGCTGCCCCGGCTGGGTTAAATTTGTGGAACACTATTATCCCGAAATGATTCCCAATTTATCAACCTGTAAATCTCCTCAGCAGATGTTCGGGGCAATGATTAAAAGCTATTATGCACAAAAGAACGGTCTTGACCCCGACGACATATTTGTTGTCAGTGTAATTCCCTGTACGGCAAAAAAATTCGAAATAACCCGAAAGGAACAGAACTCAATGGGTCATCAGGACGTTGACGTTTCTCTTACAACAAGGGAGCTTGCCAAAATGATTAAAGGCGCCGGAATCGTATTTACGGAAATAGAAGACGAAAAATTCGACGAGCCTTTTGAAAAAGCCAGCGGCGGCGGAGTTATTTTCGGCGCAGCGGGCGGAGTTATGGAGGCTGCTCTGCGAACAGCGGCCTATATGCTTGATAAAACAGTTAAAAACGTTGATTTTAAGGCAGCCAGAGGAACAGACAGCATAAAGGAAGCCACATACACAGTAGGCGGTGCTGAAATAGAAGTTGCTGCAGCCTCGGGGCTTTCAAACGCAAGACAAATTATAGAACAGATTAAGTCAGGAGAAAAGCATTATGACTTTGTGGAAATTATGGCCTGCCCGGGAGGCTGTATAAACGGCGGCGGTCAGCCTGTTCAAAGCGACAGCGTAAGAAACTACACAGACCTTAAGGGTCTTCGGGCAAAGGTTTTATATGATGCCGACAAAAAACTCAAAATCCGCCGTTCCCACGAAAACCCCGTTATGAAACAAATTTATGACGAATTTTTCGACAGCCCCGGCAAACCCAGAGCGCATAAACTTCTCCATACCCGATATATAGACAGAAGCAAACAATAATATCAAAATACTATGTACATTGTATACTGCTGCACTATACAATGTTTCCGCCGATTTTTTCTTAAACCCCGTTTTAAAAAATCGGCGGTGTTTTTGTTTCCGGTTATCTACAGCCGAAAGATAGTTAGCTGTGGCTAAAAATAATATTTTTTTTAAAAAATGTGCTGACA
>JAJQBF010000151.1 GCA_021203425.1 Clostridiales bacterium
GCTATACATAATTCTTTTGTTATTTGCTCTGTCTACTTGACAGGGGTGGGTTCACGGTTTTACCTGTGCCCTTTCTTTTTAAAGAGCTGAGACGGACAGGTTCAGCCCGAATAACTTAAAAAGAGTCTGCTTACTAAACACCGCCGAACTACAGCGAATTGTTGCAAAAAGTTGTGCAATTTACAAACTTACTCTTGAAAAACCCCGTCTGATTATGTAAAATAGATTACAAAGAGAAAATTTTAAAACAGAAAGGACGGGTATAAACAGGAATATGAAAAAAGTTGATATAGTGGTGCCCTGTTATAACGAAAGCGAAGTTATAGATATGTTCTACAGGGAATGTAAAAAAGTAACCGACACAATAAGGGGTTATGATATTCACTATCTCTTTATAGATGACGGCTCGGCAGACGATACGCTTGAAAAGCTCAAAGCCATATGTGAAAACCCTGACGCTGATTATGTTTCTTTTTCGAGAAATTTCGGAAAAGAATCGGCAATGTATTCGGGGCTTAAAAATTCAACGGGAGATATGGTAGTCTTAATGGACTCCGACCTGCAGCATCCTCCCGCCCTTCTTCCCCAAATGATAGAGGGAATAGAAGAGGGCTATGACTGTACGGCAACCTACAGGGCAACCCGTGACGGCGACCCCGTTTTGAGAACGGTTTTCACAAACAGATTTTATAAGCTTGTAAACAAAATATCAGATGTAAATATGCCTAACGGCGCCGGAGATTTCAGAATGATGAACAGGAAGATGGTAAATGCCGTTTTGGCTATGAGCGAGGTTCAGCGGTTTTCAAAGGGAATTTTCAGCTGGGTAGGCTTTAAGACAAAGTGGATAGCCTTTGAAGATGTTGAAAGAGCGGCAGGACAGACAAAGTGGAGCTTTTGGAAACTGTTTATATATGCCATAGACGGTATAACGGCTTTTTCAACCGCCCCCTTGAGAATAGCCTCGGTTGTAGGTTCATTTATATCCCTTTCAGCCTTTGTCTACCTTATATATGTTGTTTTGAAAACCTTAATCTGCGGAAAGGATTTTCCCGGCTTTGCCTCTGTTGTAACATTGATTTTGTTTATAGGCGGTGTTATAATTCTGAGCTGCGGAATTTTGGGAGAATATGTGGCAAAAATCTATATGGAGGTGAAAAATCGTCCTATTTATTTAATAGGCGAAACAAGCCTTGAAAATTCAAAGGAAGATTACGAAAGCAAATGAAAATCATTAAAAAATTATTTATATTTATAAAAAAACTTTATAACAATGAGGTTATTCGCTATTTGTTTTTCGGCGGTTTAACAACCGTTGTCAGTCTGGGCAGTTACTGGCTGTTTTCATACCTGCTCAGTGTTGAAGGGGAAATTTCAACCCTTAATATTCAAATTTCCAATTTCCTGTCGTGGATTTTTGCCGTTGCTTTTGCCTATATTACAAATAAAATTTTTGTGTTTAAGTCAAAAAGCTTTAAGCCGAACTTTCTTTTAAGAGAAATAAGCTCCTTTGTTTCCGCAAGAGTTTTTTCACTTGTGGTTGAGGCGGTGTGGCTGCTTGTTACAACAACACTTTTAGGGCTTAACGACAAAATAGCAAAGCTCATAGGGCAGATTATAGTTGTTATTATAAATTATGTTTTAAGCAAGCTTTTTATATTTAAAAAGAAGGAGAAAAGTCAATGAAAAACAACTCAAAAAGTAAAATAAATATAGGCGGACTTTTCTATGAATGGAGATATATTTTTCTTGCATTCATTTTAGCCGCCCTCATTATGAACCTTGTCTATATGTTAAGGGGTGTTTATCCCTACGGACCAAACACTATCCTTAAAGTAGACCTTTATCACCAATACGGTCCTTATCATGAGGAGTTCCGCTCCAGAATTTTAAACGGACAAAGCCTTTTCTACAGCTGGGAAGGGGGTCTTGGCAAAAACTTTGTAGCCCAGGCAGCCTACTATACGGCAAGCCCCGTAAGTCTGCTTATGCTGCTTTTCCCCCAGGGAAATATGCCCGAGGCAATGGCTCTTTTTATACTTATTAAAATAGCCTTTGCGGCTGCTTTCTGCGGAATTTACCTCAAAAAGATCTACGGAAAAAACGACCTGTCAATCGTTTTCTTTTCTCTTATGTATGCCTTTATGTCATTTATGACAGGTTTCTATTGGAATGTAATGTGGCTTGATGCCGTTGCCCTTTTCCCCATAGTTGCGCTGGGCATAGAAAGTCTTGTTAAAGAAGGTAAACTTAAAACCTACGCAATATCTCTTGCCTTGGTAATATTCATAAACTTCTATATTGCCTTTATGGTCTGTGTTTTTGCGGCACTTTACTACCTTGTCGTTCTCTTTTCGAATTACAGTTGGAAAAAAGACTTTAAAACAATAAAAAACAGAACTATTCTTTTTGCCGTTATGTCTGTTCTTGCCGGCGGTATGGCAATGGTTCTTATGCTGCCTACGGCAATAGCTCTCTCCGAAACGGCAACAAGTGAAACCTCTTTCCCTAAATTTGAGGTTTATCAGAATGTATGGCAGCTTTTAACAAACCACTTCATAGGCGCAAGACCTGTAGTTTTGGGTCGAAATGAAGACCTTCCCAATATTTATACCGGTCTTCTGACGGTTATGCTCCTGCCCTATTATTATCTTGACAGAACAACAAAGAAGAAAGAAAAGGTTCTCCACTCGGCTATTCTTATATTTATGCTCCTTTGCAGCTGTATAAAGCCCCTTGACTTCATGATTCACGGTATGCACTTCCCCTCGAACCTGCCTCACCGTTTTACGTTCATTTACAGCTTTATACTTCTTACAATGGGTTATAAAGCCTTCCTCCGCTTTAAAGAGGACAGAAAGCTGAAGTTTGAATATCTTTTCATAACCTGTATAGCCTATGTTATATGGATATGCATAACGGAATTTATGTTTGTTTCCGTTATAGACGATATAGAGAGAACCCTTACAAATTCGGATATAATTATAAATATAGTTGCTATGGCGGTTTATATTGTCATACTCTATTTTTACAAGGGTGCTAAAAAAGCAAGCCTTACCCCTGTTTACTGCGTACTTTTGGTATGCATATTTGCGGAAATGCTTTTCGGCTCATATACAGGGCTTGACAGAACAACTGACAGAACAGCCTATGTTAAATATATTGAGGCAGGCAATGCCGCAGCAGCCTACGAGGCTGAAAACTCCGATGAATTTTACAGAACCGAGTTCAGACGTTTTACGGCTATAAACGATGCTGCTCTTTATCACTATCCCGGTTTTTCACAGTTCTCATCAATGGCGCCGGGAGATGCAACATCAGTTGTAAGAAGTCTCGGCATAGCCGCAACATCTAACTCACACCGTTATTATGACCCCACAGCCCTTGTTGACGCTATGTTCAGTATGAAATATATTATGAACAAAGACGGGACAATAGACAATGACAGATATGAATATGTAGACGAATGGAAAACAACTCTCAGCGACGGTACGGAATCTTCTGTCTCACTTTATGAAAACAAATACTGGCTGCCTCTTGGTTTTATGGTGAATTCTGATATTAAAGACTGGGAGGCGGAAGACACAATTCAGCCCTTTACCGTCCAGAATGAATTTATACACAAGGCAGCGGGAATAACCGAAGATATGTTTACAGAGGTTAAGCCCTCAAGCTTTAACTATGAAAACATAAGAATAACAAAAGCTTTGGGCGAAGACGGCGAATATGAAAAAATAGAAGAAGATAGCCCTGCTTATGCTCTCGGCGACAGTGAAAACCTCGACCTCAAATATGAACTTACAAACGCAGCCGACTTAAGCGCTATTCCTTCTGTTTCGGCAAGTGTTGACTTTACGGAAGGCGGCTATGTTTACTTCTATGTAGATGCCGGAAACACAAAGCGTGTTGTATACGATATAAGCGGAAACGGAAAAAATGACAGAGAACTTTCTACAGGTCGAAGCCTTTTCGATGTGGGACAGGTAAACGCCGGTGAAACTCTCAACATTTCCTTTGAGCTTACAAACAGAGGTGAATTCGAAAAAACCTACAGAAAAACAGGTGATATAAAAATTTATGTTGCCGTATACAATGAAGATGTTTTCCTTAACGCATATAACAAGCTTTCGGAAAATAAAATGACTGTTCCTGTTCCCGAAGATGATACAATAATAGAGGGAACTGTTACAGCCGATGAAGACGGTGTTCTCTATACGTCAATCCCCTATGACAAAGGCTGGAGCCTTACCGTAGACGGAGAAAATGCCGAATATATAGGAATCGGAAATAACGGTCTTATAGGGGTAGAGCTTTCCGCCGGAGACCACAAAATAAGGTTTAAATATACCCCGAGAGGTTTCTTCCCGGGACTTATCGTAAGTATAATAAGTATAGGTATTTTCGTTCTTTTATGCATTAACCTTTCAAATAAAAACAAAAAAGAAGAGGTTAAAGCAGAATAAAGCAAATTTTAATTAAAATCTTAAAACCGTCCGTTATCGGCTTTTTTGACAACGGACGGTTTTATGTGTATATT
>JAJQBF010000287.1 GCA_021203425.1 Clostridiales bacterium
TATCTGCTATTATAACTTTTTTCATATCTTTCTCCCTAATTTCTTATATATTTCTTTTATCCGATCTAATATACTTAGCGGCAGTATATTTCTAAGTATAAATTTACAGTTATGTGTGGCCTTTATAAGACCTTTATTGAGAAATGTTTTTCTAAATCGATAACTATCCTCTATATTGCCTTGACATATATCAATTGACTTATTCCAAGCTCTGGCTGTTTTAACATCTACGGGTTGGTATATTAAACCATCTAAACTTTCAATCATATTTTTTCCCTTGTCCGTATGGACAAACACAATGGAGACGCCGTCTTTATTGTAGACAGGTGAATCGGTTTCGACTCCCCAATAGTCACCTATAGTAAAGTCAGATACACGGTTTTCACCTTTAAAAGCACATTGATAACAAGAGTCTCTGAATAGGTGATTATATGCTTCTCCATATTCCGTATTTCTGAATAATTTCCTATAGATTTTCCCGTTTTTAAACTTTGCGCATATCGATGTATTTTGCCACCCGTAAGACTTGTCTTTAAGTGTAAAAAATATAACTTCGGACTTATATCTGTGTTCCAGCATATCAATATAATCGTCTGCAACCACAGGCGCCATACATCCGTAGCAAATCAGGTCGCCTACAGTCAGCTTGTCATAATCCTTGCGCAGGTAGGCTTTTAAACCGGCAGCCTCACAGGGAAGCCCGATAAATAATACACTGCAGTTTTTCTTCAAAAGGCGTTCTATTTCTCTGTATATGCCGCCCTTTTCACTTTGAATGTACTTTGAGCCCCTCGCAGGTTCAAGCCATTCTTTATCGCTGATCAGGTAATATTCCGCTTTGCGAAATCTCTCTTTATATCTTACTCCTGTCAAAACAGTTCCCTGCTCCAGTGCTTTATCTGCCAAAACCTTAAATAAACCACCCGAGGCGGATTTTAATAATTCATCATATGAGGAAATATAACCGGCATACGCTACACGGAAGTGCGTTTTAGATTTAACTTGTTCAATCACTGAAACCGGACACACTTTATTGCATAAGCCGCAATGTACACAAAGTTTATTATCAATTTCAGGGTATAGAAAACCAAATTCGTCCGGTTTCATAGATATTGCATTTCTGCCGCAAATATCAGCACAGGCTGAACATCCGCAGCACGCAGCTTTTTCAACCATCGAATTACACCCCCTCATTTAAGTGCTTTTTTCAAATAATCCCTTACCTTTTTTCTCTCTTCTTCAAGTATTTCCAATGCTTTCGAATAGTCGGCTTCAAATATTTCACTCTCACTCAACATTATATAATTCCTGTTCATAATTTTAAGTGTTGAGGTCAAAGTCTCTATTCTGGAGTTCATAGACTGTAAAGAATCCTCTCTCGGTATAATAACAAATGGCTTTTTTAACAGTATGGAAAAGACAGCTGCGTGGAAAGAATCTGTACAAATAAGCTCCGCACCATCTATCATTTTAATAAATATCTCCGGAGAAACACAGTATAGTTCCGGATCCTCCATAGTCATCATTTTTCGAACTTTGAGTTTTCTCTTAAAGGCCAATTTATTAATCCAATTCTGCATTTCGGGTTTTTCTTCTCCCAAAATATATGTTAAAATATACGGTTCTTTTTCAACCCTTTTAAATTCAGAATATAAATTTTTCCATGACTTCGCATCAAGCATCAATGTAGGATCAATCAGCACCTCAGCTGTCCTGCCGGTCAAATCATAAATAATTTTTGCCCCTGCATCTTCTCTGACTGATAATTCATCAAATTCCGTAATGCCGTCTATATAAACATCTTTATAATTTTCATCAACAGAAGAAACCGCAATGCTCGGCGCATATGCAATTTTCGGCTTGTCCTTGACAAATTTAAGAAATCTGTTATATGCACCTCCATTCGGTACATCGAGATTTATAAACTGCGGATTCCATACCTGATCGCTTCCTACTATAAATGCATCATATTCTTCCGAGATTCTCTCGGGAATTTTTCCTCCATGCACGGTCATGTGCCTTTCCCTTATATATTTTTTTGTAAAGCCCTGAAGAATCGTTTCCCGCATAATATATGGTCGTCTGTTAGTTAATATACCCGGAGCAAACCTCTTCAGTGCTGACTTTGCAGCATTCATTGCTTCTCTTTTGGGGCTGACCGCCACTAATGTCTCCGCTTCACACCCCAGCTCTTTCAATACCTCCTGCACAGCATAATTCTGGAGACGGTTACCATAATTTATGTAATCTATAATTGTAACAACTGCAACCTTCATAACACTTATTCCATTCCCTCTAATATGTAATTCTGTCTGCATATCTCAACATAATAGGATCATATACATCATTCAAATCATATTCATCAAACCGACTCATATTATACTTTTCCTGCCTGTCGACCATTCCTCTGCTTTGTTTTGCGATAAATTCTTCCCTTGATTTACAGAAATAATGGTTACACCGAATAACAGAAAAATCCACATCATGATTATACCAAAGTCTCTGCCGATTTCCTTTACTGTCAATGCTCCAAAAATCCCAATGATAAATCGGGAAGTGGGGCGAAATATATTCTTTTACAAACCGTGGATTGGCAATTGTCTTAACATGAAAATTCTGCCATGCAAAATCCTCCGCTCTTTTCAGAAAAACCTGCGTAACTGCTCCATTCTGCGCTTTTTCATATCCCGAAGAGCCATATAAAGCCCAGTTTACACCAAGCCCGGCGCCATTGGGATTTTTTACCATTAAAGACGATACAATATCTGAAACATTCACATCCTTATGAGGAACAATAAATTCGTCACAATCTATAAAAGCCATATATCGTGTGCATTCGCCGAATTTCCTGATTGCATCGTTATAAGCAGGACACTGTTGATTCTTTCCGGGAAATCTTATATATCTGACATATCCGCTGTCTATATATTTTTGAACCTTATTTTTTAAGCCGTCTTCACTGTCGTTATCATACAGAATAATTCTGTTTACGCCGATTTTTTTGTGATAGGAAATCCATTCACAGATATAGCGGGCTTCGTTTTTTGCAATTGCCACTACAGCAAGTTCGTCTTCGAACTTTCTTTTATTGTCGGTTTTTATTTTGTCAGCAGCTATTTTTCCTTCTAATGTTCTCTCATATAAGGCTTTAACCGCCCATTTCACCATCATGTAAGGAGATAAAAGTATAAAACAAAAAATAATAATTTGTCTGCGTTTTATCTTATTTTTAATTTCTAAACATAACTTTATGTTTGCCTCATAACAGCAAAATGCGCTCTCCTTCATACTATTCATGCAGCCACCTACCTATTCAACAATATTTCTATGTGCACTCTTGCCATATTCTCAATCGTATAGTAACTCGCAATATCTAAACTCTTCCTGCAGGATTTATCATTTTTCTTAATCCATTCTTCTATTACCTGTCCCCAGTTGACATCAACGGGGTATACAGCGCCGTTTCCGTCTATCATTTCTACTCCGGCCACACACTTGTTTGTTGTAAGCACAGGTAAGCCGAATGCCATGGCTTCATTAATTACAAGCCCCCAAATGTCTTCTCTCGTAGGAAGAACAAACAAATCTGCCGCCTTATAATAATCGGCTAAATTTTCGTGTTTCATAAAAGGCAGAAAGTGGAAATTTGTAAGATGGAGCTTATCTTTTAAACTCATGTATTCCTCCGTAGGCTCACCTCCGACAATATATACACCTATATTTTTGTCAAGACCTTCACAGCTTTTCATTAACAAATCATAGCCTTTTCTCGGTATAAACTGACCGCCGGAAAGCACAACCTGTTCTTCCGGTATATCCAGCTTCTCGCGAAGAAGTTTCTTTTCCATTTCATTGACAGGTGATTTCAAAACATCTTTTTCAAATACGGAAGTGAATGGATAGACAAATATCCTTTTCGGATTCGCGCCGTAATATTTGAAATACTCTGTAGTCCCTCTGCCTGTACTCAGCCACTTTGATGCGACGGCAATAAAATGCTGCTTAAATTTTCTCTTTATCTCAGATTCTTCCTTGACTATTCCGCCGTCGGAGTTTAAATTAAAGGGAATTTTTTTCAGCCGCATAGCTTCTATAGCTAACATTCCGGTAGGCGAAGAATACATTCCAACAATAATGCAGTCAAAGTGCCTTCTGTTTAGATATTTGAGTACTCCCGGACATAATGCTTCAGCTTCACCGCATCTGATTCCCTTCAGAAAAACGCCTTTGAAGTTTTTGAACTCTTCTGCTTTCCACTTACTGTCCCTGCTTTTGGCCGAATGTGTTTCAAACAGTACGGTAAGGTCACATTGTTTTCCGAGTTCATTAAAGAAATCTACTCTATATGGTGACGGTACATTAGTAAGAAATAAAATATTCATTTTAACCCCTGCTGTTTTTTAATTTTTGTAATACATTTCTTGCTAAACACTCATAATCTAAAATTGACGGGAAAAACTTCAGTTCCAAATTTTTCCTGAAAACCTGTTAATTATTCTTGCCCATTTTATAT
>JAJQBF010000097.1 GCA_021203425.1 Clostridiales bacterium
TTTGCTGGTAAATAGAAATATGTAAAGAATAACTTTTCGTGCGTTCGTCCTGAAATATATGACATAGTCGTTGACATTTTGTAAAAATTGTGGTATATTAGAGTTTATGAGAAGGACATACTTTTGTTTCGGAAACTCGTTTTTTCCCTTCTCTTCCCGGGCAGAGAGAGCGTGGCAAAGGTAAAAACCTTCACTTCAATAAGTTGCATAAAATATTTAAGGAGGAGGAAGTTCATAATGAAAAAACTTTTAAGCATTACTCTTGCAGCAGTTCTTGCTCTCAGTATGGCAGCCTGCGGCGGTTCATCAGACGCCGATTCAAGTGCAGCAGATGACAGCGCAGCAGAAACAGAAACAGCAGACGACAGCACAGCCGCTGTTGACGGAACGGTTTCCGTTTTCTATTATACCTACAGTGATACATATATTTCAAGCGTTAGAACAGCCCTTGATGCAGCTTTCGACGCAGCAGGCATTGCATATCAGGACTATGACAGCAACGCAAGCCAGACAACTCAGACAGAACAGGTTTCAACAGCTATAGCTCAGGGAACATCCGTTCTTGTTGTTAATCTTGTAGACAGCGGTTCAGATGATGCCGCTCAGAACATTATCGACCTTGCAAGCGCTCAGAATATCCCCGTTATATTCTTCAACCGTTCAGTTAGTGAAGAGGTTATTACAAGCTATGACGGAAACGGCGTATTTGTAGGTACTGACTATGAGCTTGCAGGACATATGCAGGGACAGCTTATAGGCGAATATCTTGTTGAAAATTATGACACAGTTGACCTTAACGGCGACGGAACTATCTCTTATGTTATGTTCAAGGGTCAGGAAGGAAACGCAGAGGCTATAGCACGTACACAGTTCGGTGTTGAAGATGCAAATGCAGTTCTTACAGAGGCAGGATATCCCGAACTCAGTTTCTATGATGAAAGCAACTCTAACCAGTATCTTGTAGACCAGGGCGGTCTTTGGTCTTCAGCTGCTGCAAATGACTATATGCAGACAATCCTTTCACAGTACAGCGAGGCTAACGGAAATATGGTAGAGCTTGTTATTGCAAACAATGACGAAATGGCTATCGGCGCTATTACAGCTCTTCAGAATGCCGGCTACAATGCAGAAGGCGGCGAGGGAACAGTTATCCCCGTATTCGGTGTTGACGCAACAGATGCAGCTAAGGCAGCTATCGCAGCAGGCACAATGACAGGTACTATTAAGCAGGACGCCGAAGGTATGGCAGAGGCTATCGAAGTTATTTCAGCTAACTATATGTCAGGTGCTGAAACATTTGATGGTATCGACGAGGCAAATGTTGTAGGTACATGGCGTGTAAATATTCCTTACGGCACATACACAGCTGACAGCGAATAATAAAGAATAATTTTATAAAGATTTTATGATTTAAACGGTCTGCGGCCGTACCCCGGGGTTTGACCGCAGACCGTTTTTATTTACAAGGAGGCGAGAACAAATGGATAATTCTAACGTCCTTTTGCGCATGGAAGGTATAAGCAAGTCCTTTCCCGGTGTTAAAGCATTGGACGATGTCTCTTTAACGGTAAAGGCAGGTACGGTTCACGCCCTTATGGGTGAAAACGGCGCCGGTAAGTCTACCCTTATGAAATGTCTTTTCGGTGTATACGCAAAAGATGAAGGTCATATTTATCTTGAAGGAAATGAGGTTGACTTTAAAACCTCAAAGGAGGCTCTTGAAAACGGTGTTGCTATGGTTCATCAGGAGCTTAACCAAGCGTTGAAACGCAACGTAATGGATAATATGTGGCTGGGCCGTTTCCCGAAGATTTCAAAATTTATACCTTTAACCTCAGAGGGCAAAATGTATGAGGCTACAAAAAAGGTTTTTGACGATTTGGAAATTGACGTAGACCCTAAGTGCATAATGAGCACAATGCCCGTTTCCCAGCGTCAAATGGTTGAAATTGCTAAGGCTGTTTCATTTAATTCAAAGGTAATTGTTTTTGACGAGCCTACGTCTTCTCTTACTGAAGAAGAGGTTGAACACCTTTTCAGAATTATAAATATGCTTCGTGACAGAGGCTGCGGCATAATTTACATATCCCATAAAATGGAAGAAATTCTCCGTATTTCCGACGAGGTAACAATAATGCGTGACGGAAAGTGGATAGCAACCCGCCCCGCAAGTGAGCTTACAATGAACGAAATTATCCGCCTTATGGTAGGGCGAGAGCTTACAAACCGCTACCCCGAGAAGAATAATGTAGTAGGGGAACCTATTCTTGAGGTTAAAAACCTGACGGCTATGTATTCAAAGCTTAAAGATGTTTCCTTTGTTGCCAAAAAAGGCGAGGTTTTGGGGGTTGCAGGTCTTGACGGCTCCGGAAGAACAGAGCTTTTGGAAAATATTTTCGGTATAGCAACCCGAAGAGAGGGCGAGATCTATTTGCACGGAAACAGGGTTAAAAACCGCAGCGCCAAGGAATCCCTTGCAAACAAGTTTGCCATGCTTACTGAGGAGCGCCGTGCTACAGGTATATTTGCCATAAGAGATATTCAGGCAAACACAACAATTTCAAGTCTGCCCAAATATAAAAACGGTCCTTTCTTAAGCGATAAAAAAATGACCGAGGCTACAAAGTGGGGAATTGACGCAATGCGAACCAAAACCCCAAGCCAAAAAACACAAATCCGTTCTCTTTCGGGAGGAAATCAGCAGAAGGTTATTTTAGCACGCTGGCTTTTAACCGACCCGGAGGTTTTGCTCCTTGACGAGCCTACAAGAGGTATTGACGTAGGGGCAAAATATGAAATATATCAGCTTATATTAAATCTTGCCAAAGAAGGAAAAAGCGTTATAATGGTTTCTTCCGAAATGCCTGAGCTTTTGGGTGTATGCGACAGAATTCTCGTTATGTCCGGCGGAAGACTTGCCGGAGAGGTTGACGCTAAAAACACAACTCAGGAAGAAATAATGACATTAGCGGCAAAATATGCATAAGGGGGTAAAGAAATTGTCAAATCGAACAGAAAAAGCAAAAGCTGAAAGCTTTAAATCACTTTCAACAAAAGACAAGGAAAGAAAAATAGCCGATTTGCTCTTAAACAATGCTATGTATATAATTATTTTGCTGGCTATAATTTACATAGCAATTCAAAGACCGGCTTTCTTAAGTCTTTCATCTATAGTTAATGTAATTTCACTGACAGCCGCAAAGCTGCCCATAGCCTTAGGCATAGGCGGCTGTATCGTCCTTACCGGAACCGATATTTCAGCCGGACGTGTTGTAGGTCTTTCCGCCTGTATTTCGGCCTCACTTTTGACAACAGTTTTTAAAGTGTTCCCCGATATGTCAAATGCACCGCCCATAATTCTCGTTCTTCTTTTGGTTATGGTTGTAGGCGGCATAATCGGCTTTGTAAACGGTTTCAGCGTGGCTAAGTTTAAGCTCCACCCGTTTATAGTTACACTTTCAACACAGCTTATAACCTACGGTATAATTCTTATGTATCTTATGCAGGGTACAAATAACGGTCAGACTCTCAGCGGTCTTACACAGAGCTACCGTGATTTTATAACAAAAACGCTTTTCTCCGTAGGCGGAGTAGCTATCCCCAGATATGTTCTCTATTCTATACTCCTTACAATATTTATGTGGATAGTATGGAACAAAACAACCTTCGGAAAGAATATGTTTGCCGTTGGTTCAAATGAAGAGGCAGCAAATGTATCAGGTGTAAACGTAACAAAAACAATTATTATGGTATTCATTCTTGCCGGTGTTATGTACGCAATTACAGGTTTCTTTGACGGTGCAAGAATTGCTTCTGCAAACGCAAACACAGGTCTTAACTATGAGTGTGACGCTATAGCAGCCTGCGTTATCGGCGGTGTATCTTTTGTCGGCGGTATCGGACGCATCAGCGGAATAGTTATCGGTGTTCTCCTTCTTCAGATTATTTTCGCCGGTCTTAACTTCCTTTCCGTTGACGCAAATATGCTCTACATAATTAAGGGTCTTATTATTCTTATTGCCTGTGCAATAGATATGCGTAAATACTTAGTAAGAAAGTAATTATGGAAGAAAATAAAAAGCAAATGGAGCTGAGGGGGCTTTATAAACACGTTAAAATATCTGTTTCGGCTCTGAATAAAATAATAATTGTCCTGTGCGCAGCTTTAGTGATAGTTCTTGCCATAGCTGTTTCAAACAGGGGCTTTACGGTAACCTTCGATTCAACGGGTGGAACAACCGTAGAAACTCAAAAGCTTATGTACGGTGATTTAATAGAAGAACCGGCTGTTCCCACGAGGGAGGGCTATGTCTTTTCCGGCTGGTATACGGACGAAAATCTGACTGTTCCCTGGAATATTGAAATAGATACGGTGACTTCTTCAATAACGCTGTATGCCGCATGGGAGGAAAATTAATAAAATTGTGTGTAAATTTAAGTTTGGCTTTGTTAGGGTGTCAATGATTGGTTACACTTAGCCAAGTAATAAATTGTCAAGGG
>JAJQBF010000220.1 GCA_021203425.1 Clostridiales bacterium
CTATACATAATTCTTTTGTTATTTGCTCTGTCTACTTGACAGGGGTGGGTTCATTAACACGTCCTTTTTAAATTATTATATAGCTTTTTCATTATATAAGGCTATATAGCCCATAGATTTAAAACTATGGGAAGCGGAATTGTTTGTTTGGGGGTTCTTTCCCATTCAATATATATTTTTATATCTTTATATCTTAAATTTAATTAAGGAGGAATTATCATGAAAAAAGCACTTGCTTTAACACTCAGTTTAGTTATGGCAGCAAGCCTCTCACTTGCAGGCTGCGGTTCATCAACTGACACAGCAACAGACGACACAGCTGCAGAGGCAGAAGGAGAGGAAACATCTTCATCTGACTCAGGCGACGTTATTAAAATCGGTGTTCTCGAGCCTATTACAGGTTCATATGCAGCCGGCGGTGCAATCGAAATCGAAGGTATCGAGATTGCAAACAGCGAAAGACCTACAGTTACTGTTGACGGAACAGAATACACAATCGAGCTTGTTCAGGCCGACAACAAGTCAGATAAGGTTGAGGCAGTCACAGCCGCTCAGAGACTTATCGAAAACGACAACGTAACAGCTATTATAGGTTCTTATTCTTCAGTTCCTTCAGTAGGCGCCAGCGAAGCCGTTAAGGCAGGCGAAACTCCTACAGTAGGTGTTTCCTGTACAAATCCCCTTGTTACAGAAGGCAACGACTGGTATTTCAGAGTTTGTTTCATCGACCCCTATCAGGGTACTGTAATGGCTTACTATGCTTATGAAGAATTAGGCGCAACAAAGGTAGGCGTTGCTTATGACGTTGCCTCTGACTATTCAACAGGTCTTGCTCAGTACTTCATGGAAGAATTCAAGAATCTTACAGGCGATGAAGACTCTATAGTAGAAGCTACATATCAGACAGGCGACCAGGACTTCTCCGCTCAGATTACAAACCTTGCAGCAGCAGAACCTGACTGTTTCTTCGTACCCGGCAACTACACAGAGTGTGCTCTTTTAATCAAACAGGCTCGTCAGCAGGGTGTTGAACTTCCTATGTTAGGCGGCGACACATTTGAAATCAATGACTTCCTCGAAGTAGGCGGCGACGAAGTTGACGGAACAGTATTCTCAACATTCTTCGATTCAAACGCAGAACTTTCATCTAAGACAGGCGAATTCGTTGCTAACTACAGAGAGGCAAACGGAACAGAACCTGCAGGTGTAACAGCTCTTGCTTATGACGCTTATATGCTTATCTGCGATGCACTTGAAAGCTGCGGTTCAACAGACAGAGCAGCCTTAAGAGACGCTATTGCAGCTATACAGTATGAGGGTGTTACAGGTCTTACAGCCTTTGACGAAAACGGCGACCCCTCTAAGCCCGCTGTTATTAAGGTAGCTAACACAGCTAACCAGACATTCGACTATGTAACAACAATTTCAGTAGAGTAATAACGAAATAGCCCAATCGGGCGAGGGAAGAACCTCTCCGCCGCACTGAAAGTGCGGCACCTCCCCGCGTCGCTTATTCCTTCGTTCGTTTACTTCTTCACTTCGCTCAGAAGCAAGACACTTCGCATTTTTTCCTTCTGTAAAAATCAATGCTGTTGGAAAAAATGCGAAGCTCGGAAACACTCCTTACTCGCCGAAAACCACTTCAAATTTTTCCTATCAAACAAAATTCAATGGAAAGGAAAAATTCGAAGCTTTCGGCGAAGAGGAGAATGGCTCGTATTTGTTTTTTCAATAAAATTAAAAGAAAAAACAAATACGAGCTGAATAAGTCTTGGTTTCGACGAAGGAGAAAACAAACGAATGAAGGCAACGACGACGAGGGAGGCTTGGGGGTATTCCTCCATTTTCAGATAATGATTTTTTCAGACGGTATGGCTTTAAAGTCTCGGAAGACTGTGTGAAATTATCGTTATCCTTTTATGAAAGGATTGATTATATGATAGTTATGCCAACAATGGCTGTATTTTTACAGCAGTTTTGCAACGCTTTGCTTTTGGGCAGTCTTTTTGCCCTTGTTTCGGTAGGCTATACTATGGTTTACGGTATATTAAGGCTTATAAACTTTGCCCATTGTGATATTTTTATGATGGCAATGTACATAGCTTACAACTTAATTGCCGTTGCTCTTTTGCCTTGGTATGTGGCCTTTATTATAGTAATTTTGGCAACAGCCCTTTTGGGAATCGTTGTTGAAAAGGTGGCTTATGCTCCCTTAAGAAAGCAGAATGCACCTAAGATATCAATGCTTATTTCGGCTATAGGCGTTTCTTATTTCCTCGAAAACCTTGCTACTGTTGTTTTTACGGGAAGACCCAAAACCTTCCCTCAGATTGACTTGTTTGTTGCCGGCCTTACAATCGGTCCCGTTAAAACATTAAGACTTTGTATAATTGTTCCCGTTGTTACGGCGGCAATTATGGTTCTTCTGCTCCTCCTTATTAACCATACAAAAAGCGGTATGGCTATGAGGGCTATTTCAAAAGATCTTGACACATCAAAGCTTATGGGTATAAACGTAAACAAGACTATATCCTTTACCTTCGGCGTAGGCTCCGCTATAGCAGCCGTAGGTGCTATTCTCTGGGGACTTAAATATAACCAGATTACCCCCACACTTGGTATTATGCCCGGTTTTAAGTGCTTTATTGCCGCTGTTATAGGCGGAATAGGCAACGTAAAGGGCGCCGTAATCGGCGGACTTCTTTTGGGCTTTATAGAGGTTATGGCGGTTACGTTTATTCCCTCTCTTACAGGTTATAAAGATGTTTTTTCATTTATTCTTCTTATAATTGTTCTTCTTTACAAGCCTAACGGTATTCTCGGTGAAAAAATTGCCGAGAAGGTTTAAGGAGGGATATATATGAAAAAATCTAAGCTAAACAATATTTTGTCGGTTATTTCCCTTGTTGTTCTTGTTTTGGTAATTGTGGGTATTGAGCAGTTTAATCTTTTCGGGCTTAACTCCTATGTTATAGGTGTTATAAAGCTCTGCTGTATATATGCCATATGTGCCCTTTCAATGAACATAGTAAACGGTCTTACGGGTATGTTTTCACTGGGTCAGCCCGGCTTTATGGCTTTGGGGGCTTATACAACAGGTCTTCTTACCGTTTCCGCACAGGACAAGATTGAAATATACAAAATCAAGCCTATAGTGGGCTGGCTTGCAAACTTAAATGCACCTTTTTTCATTGCTTTAATAGCAGGGGGCGTTGTTGCCGGCTTTGCCGCTTTTCTTATAGGTTTCCCCGTTCTTCGTCTTAAAGGCGACTATTTGGCTATAGCCTCTTTGGGATTTTCGGAAATTATACGTATTTTCATTCAGAACGGACAAAGCGTTACAAACGGAACAACAGGTCTTATAAGAATACCCGGTCACGTTAATCTTTATGTTGCCTTCGGAATATTGGCTCTTGTGGTTATATTTATGGTTCTTCTTATAAATTCCTCTTACGGCAGAGCCTTTAAGGCTATAAGGGAGGACGAAATTGCCGCTGAGGCTATGGGTGTAAACCTGTTTAAACATAAAATGTATTCATTTATAATGTCGGGCTTTATCGCCGGAATCGGCGGAGGTCTTCTTGCCTCTCACTTAGGTGCAATAAGCCCCGATGTATTCAAGTTTACACTTGCCTATGAAATTCTTCTTATGGTAGTTTTAGGCGGTCAGGGTTCTATTTCAGGCTCTATAGTGGGCGCCTTTATAGTACGTGCCGCTTTAGAGTGGCTCAGAATAGTAGACAACCCCATAAAACTGGGACCTATAAATTACCCCGGTATTTCCGGTATGAGAATGGTTGTTTTCTCTGTGGTTCTTATGTTCATAATTCTTTTCTGGTCCAGAGGTATTTTCGGCAGCGAGGAATTCTCTTTTGACAGAATTTTCAGATTCTTTAAAAACAAAAAATCTGCAAAGGAGGCGGAGTAAATGGCTGATGTGACAAATGTGTTTAAAACAGAAAACCTTACAATCCGTTTCGGCGGCTTAACGGCTGTTGAAAATCTCAATGTAGACGTAAACAAAGGCGAAATCGTGGCTATAATAGGACCTAACGGCGCCGGAAAAACAACGGCTTTTAATATGATAACTGGTGTTTATAACCCCACTGAGGGAGATGTAATATTTAACGGAAACAAAATAAACGGAAAACGTCCCGACCAAATCGCTTATTTGGGTATAGCCAGAACATTCCAGAATATAAGACTTTTCAGAGAGCTTACCGTTTTGGAAAATGTTCTTATTGCCAATCATTTGAGAGTAAAATCCAATGTAATTTCTTCTATTATAAGAATGCCCGGGGCGAGGCGTGAAGAAAAAGAAATGCTTAAAAATTCTCTTGAGCTTTTGAAAATTGTAGGTCTTTATGAATTAAAGGACGAAAAAGCTCAGAATCTGCCCTACGGCTTACAGAGAAGGCTTGAAATAGCCAGAGCCTTGGCCACAAAGCCCACCCTCCTGCTTTTAGACGAGCCTGCCGCAGGTATGAACCCGAAAGAAACGGAAGAGCTTTCGGAATTCATAACCCAGATAAGAAAGCAGTTTGATATTTCGATTTTGCTTATAGAGCATCATATGCAGCTTGTTATGGATATTTCAGACAGAATATATGTTCTTGAATACGGCAGAACGATAGCAAAGGGTGTGCCCGAGGTTGTCCAGTCCGATCCTAAGGTTATTAAGGCATATCTCGGAGAGGAGGACGATGACTGATGTTAGAAATAAAAAATTTATATGTAAATTACGGCGGAATTAAGGCGCTTAAGGGCATTAATATGGAAATTCCCGACGGAAAAATAATTACCCTTGTAGGGGCAAACGGCGCCGGAAAAAGCACTACCCTTAAATCTATAATGCACCTTGTAAACCCGGCATCGGGAGAAGTTATATATAATGGTGAAAACATAACAAAGCTTTCCACACAGGCTATAACCCAAAAGGGCATAGTTCTAGTTCCCGAGGGCAGACACGTCTTTGCGGAGCTGACTGTAAGAGAAAACCTTAAAATAGGAGCATACCTTCGAAATGACAAGGAAGGCATAAAAAAAGACATAAATATGTGTCAGGAGCTTTTCCCTATTTTAAAGGAAAGAAAAAATCAGCTTGCCGGAACTCTTTCTGGCGGCGAGCAGCAGATGCTTGCTTTTGCCAGAGCCTTAATGACAAGACCCAAGGTTCTTATGATGGACGAGCCGTCATTGGGACTTGCGCCTCTTGTAATTAAGGATATTTTCAACAAGGTTCAGGAAATAAATAAGGAACAGAAAATTACAATATTATTAATTGAGCAGAATGCAAACGCCGCCCTCAAAATAGCCGATTACGGTTATGTAATGGAAGTAGGCACAATAGGTCTTGAGGGAACCGGAACGGAGCTTCTTGCAAATCAAAGAGTTAAAGACCTCTACCTCGGTAAGAGTTCTTAATATAAAAAAACACCTCTGTGCTTCCGGCAGGGGTGTTTTTGTAATAATTATTTTTTCGGCTTCGTTAAAGAAATGTCCGAAACCGTAAGCGTACATTTTTCTCTGATAAAATTTGATTTAACCGTTGTAAAATTGAAGGTTATGTGTTAAAATTTTAAATATATAAGGTGTTCCGCCTTATAATATTATTTAATCACAAAAAGGATGGAGGTTTTGGCAAATGGAAAAAGACATTTTGGATATTTTGGAGAAGGACAGCCGAGCGAAGGCGGCGGATATAGCGGTTATGCTTGGAAAGCTGGAGGCGGAGGTCGCAGCCTGCATAGACAAGATGGAAAAGCAAGGCATCATTTGCGGCTACACTATCCTTACCGATTGGGACAAAACCGAGAGGGAATTTGTAAGCGCAATGATTGAGGTTAAGGTTACTCCTCAGCGTGACTCCGGCTATGAGGAAATTGCAAAAAGAATATATAAATTTGACGAGGTAAAATCCATTTATCTTATGTCGGGTGATTACGATTTTATGGTGCTTATGGAAGGAAAGAATATTAAGGAAATTTCTCATTTTATTTCTTCAAAGCTCTCTACTCTCGATTCGGTAACAAGCACGGCAACTCACTTTGTGCTTAAAAAATATAAGGACTACGGCATAGTTATGGAAAAAGAACCTTTAACTGACGAAAGGATGATAATTTCACCATGACATATATTGCTGAACATATAGAAAAAATGCCTCGCTCGGGCATAAGAAAATTTTTTGACGTTGCAAACGAAATCGAAGGGGTTATTTCTCTGGGCGTAGGCGAACCGGATTTTGAAACCCCCTGGGCTATTAAGGAAAGAGGTATTTACACCCTTGAAAAAAAGAGAACGGTTTACACTTCAAATGCCGGTCTTTTAGAGCTTAGAGAGGAAATAAGCAAATATCTCAAAAAGAGAATAAACGCATCATATGACCCTAAAGGTGAGGTTTTGGTAACCGTCGGAGCAAGCGAGGGAATTGACGTTGCTCTTAGGGCTGTTATAAACCCGGGAGAAGAGGTTCTGGTTGTTGAGCCTTCTTATGTTTCCTATAAACCCTGTATAACTATGGCAGGGGGAGTCCCCGTTGTAATCGAAACAAAGGCGAAAAACAATTTCAGGCTTACCCCCAAGGAACTTCTTGAAAAAATTACACCTAAAACAAAGGCGCTTATTTTACCCTACCCAAACAACCCCACAGGGGCAATTATGGAAAAGTCTGATCTTGCCGCTATAGAAAAGGTTTTAAAATACAGAGATATTGTTGTTATAAGCGATGAAATCTATTCAGAGCTTACATATTCAGACGAGCCTCACGTTTCAATGGCTTCCTTCGAAAGCATGAGAGACAAAACAATTGTTCTCAACGGCTTTTCAAAGGCCTATGCTATGACGGGCTGGCGTCTCGGTTATGCTGCAGGGCCAAGAGAAATTATCGATGCTATGACAAAGGTTCATCAATATGTAATAATGTGCGCTTCTACGGTAAGCCAGTATGCCGGGGTTGAAGCCCTTAAAAGCTGTGATGAAAATGTGGCAAAAATGCGTAAGGAATACAACGCAAGACGACGTGTTATGAGAAAGGGCTTTCTCGATATGGGGCTTGACTGCTTTGAGGCTCTCGGTGCATTTTACCTTTTCCCCTGTATTAAATCAACGGGGCTTTCAAGCGACGAGTTTGCTGAAAGACTTCTTTTTGAAGAAAAGGTTGCTGTTGTTCCCGGAACAGCCTTCGGAGAAAGCGGCGAAGGCTTTATACGCTGTTCCTACGCTTATTCAATAGGCGAAATAAAAACAGCTCTTAAGAGAATAGAAAACTTTATAAACAAACTGAAAGGTTAAAAAGGGAGTGAGAATATGGCATATGATGAGCTTAAAAAAATTTTAGGCGGCAATGACAATATTGTATTTTTAGGAGGAGCGGGAGTTTCCACTGAAAGCGGAATTCCCGATTTCAGAAGTGAATCGGGGCTGTATTCCGCAAAGAAAAAGTACGGCTATTCTCCCGAAACTCTTTTAAGCCACAGCCTTTTTATGCGAAAGCCGGAACTTTTCTACAAGTATTATAAGGAAAACTTAATCTGCCCCGAGGCTAAGCCCAATAATGCCCATAAGGCGTTGGCAAAGCTGGAGCAAATGGGTAAATTAAAAGCTATCGCAACTCAGAACATTGACAATCTTCACCAAATGGCAGGGAGCAAAAATGTTTATGAGCTCCACGGCTCCGTTTACAGAAACAACTGTATGAAGTGCGGAAAATATTATTCATTGGAAGATATGATGAAACTGCCCGGTGATGTCCCCAGATGTGAAGACTGCGGAGGAATTATAAAACCCGATGTTGTACTTTATGAGGAAGGGCTTAATGAATATGTTTGGTCAAGCGCCATAAAATATATTTCAAGAGCCGACGTTCTTATTGTAGGCGGAACCTCTCTCGTTGTTTATCCGGCGGCAAGCCTTGTAAATTATTACAGGGGCAGTAAGCTTGTTCTTATAAATAAGAGCACAACTTCCTATGACAGGAATGCCGATCTTGTAATACATGACGCTATAGGTGAGGTTTTGAAAGAGGCTGTCCTTGACAGGTATTAAAATATAGGCTTTAGGGAGGTTTGCAAAATGGGATATCCGGCAGGTACGGCAATTCTGAGCAGCGAAAATGACTATACAATATTTAAGTTCGGAAATCAAGTTCTGCGTTTTCAAGCCCCTTATTCACTCGAAAAATATATCGAAGTAAAGGAATGGGATCAAGGATACATTGTTGTTATGGCTAAATATCGTCACAACGATAAAAACGAAGAAGAATATATTGATCTTTTCCCTGTTTTGGAGCTTTTGTATATTGATGCTGATGAATTTTTGAAGCCGATTAAAGGGGTGATGATTGCATATGGTTGATATTAAAATTGTTGCAGATGAAGCAGATATGATCGTGAACGGTTATGCTTTTACAAAATGTGACTTAGGTGTTAAAGTACTGAATTTAAATAATCCGGTAAAAGCCGTAGTTTTGGATAGCAGCGGTAAGGTTATTGCAACCAGTATGGACGATATAGAAATTAGTATTGTTGCTGACTATTACGAAAGAAATAAAAAATTTATGGATATGTAGGTACAAAGTGCCTAAGTACTATGATTTTAAGGTTGCCGGATATTTTCTATATTTCACTTCATTTTGTGTTATTGAATGTATGCATGTACATGCCAGCGACCGTAAGCTAACCGAATCAGGTTCAGCAAAATTTTTTGTGAAAAGCAACGGTGATACGGTTGTGCAAAAAAGTGGAATTTTAAAAGAAAGAGAAATTAAAAGAATACAAGCATTTATTAAAGGCAATTACCGTGAAATGTATCTTAAATGGTCTGAGAGCAGTTCCAAAGGCTTTTACGGCGAAAAGAGTCAAAGATCGTTAAGTAGTAAAATTTGTTAAATGTATATAAGAAATCTGCCGCCTCTTTATAATAAGTGCCATAAATAATTTTATGATTTAGACAAGGCTTGACAGATATTAAATTGTTTGATAAAATAAAATCCGATTATTATGGAATAAAAGGATTAAAACCGAAAATTAGTTTATATAGTGCTTTAGGAGGTGCGGAAAGTGAGCTTATACGATAAAGGAAATGACGGTTCGGCAGATTTTTCTTTCGGCGGATATGCAGAAGGCGAAAACCCTGCTAATATTCTCGTTGCGGGAGTAGGCGGCGCAGGGGGAAATGCCGTAAACCGTATGATAGAAAGCGGTGTCGGGGGCGTAGAATATGTAGCCATAAACACAGACGCTATGGCTTTACAGCAGAATAAAGCTCCCACAAAAATTGCAATAGGGAAAAAAGTAACAAGAGGTTTAGGCGCCGGAGGAAGACCGGCAGTAGGTTATGACGCCGCAAAAGAAAACAAAGACGAAATTGCTCAGGTTTTGGAAGGAGCGGATATGGTTTTCATAACCGCAGGTATGGGCGGCGGAACAGGAACCGGAGCCGCTCCCCTTATTGCCGATATAGCAAAAAGCAGCGGCGCCCTTACAGTAGGTGTTGTTACAAAGCCTTTTGCCTTTGAAGGCAAAAAAAGAGCAAGATTTGCTGTTGAGGGTATCAACAGTATAAAGGATATAGTAGATACTCTTATTGTTATACCAAATGAAAACCTTTTGGGAGTATCTGACAAAAATACAACCCTTAATGACGCTTTTAAAATGGCAGATGAGGTTCTTATGCAGGGTGTTTTCGGAATATCCGATCTTATTTCAAACACAGGCGTAATAAACGTAGACTTTGCCGATGTTAAAACAATTATGAGCGACAAGGGAATTGCCCATATGGGTATAGGCAGAGCAGACAGCGTTTCGGCGGCTATGCTTGAGGCTATCAATTCTCCTCTTCTCGAAACATCAATCAGCGGAGCTAAATATGTTCTCGTTAATATTGCCGGAGATGAAAACTTAAGCCTTTATGAGGTTAACCAGGCTATGATCCCCGTTGAAGAAGTTGTTGATCCCAATGCGGAAATTATTTTCGGTACATCTGTAAACAATGATTTAAACGGCGAGGTTATTGTTACTCTTGTTGTTACAGGGCTTAACCCCCAAAATCAAACAGCAGCAAGTGCCACTCAGACAGCGCAGCCTCAGCAGCAGAGATATGAATCCGCTCCCCAGCAGCAGCCTGTTTCAAGACAGACCCCCTCTTATACTCCGACTCCCGAGCCTGTTCGTGAAGAAAACGAATATACACAGCCGGATTCGGGCAGATTTAAAAACTCCGAAATAAATATACCTGCTTTCTTAAGACAAAGACGATAATTTTAAGACCCCGTGTTTACCGATATGGGGTTTTTTTAATAAGAAAATGACTGATTAATAAGCCCGTCATTTCATAAGCTTTAAAAGTTTTGAAATATTTTCTAAAAAAGTTTGATTATGCCGTATCATTGTGCTAAAATATAAATATAATACGGTACAGAGGAGTTGAACAATATGGCTGTTGATTTAAAAGATAAGAAAATTATAATAACCGTAGGAAGAGAATTCGGAAGCGGAGGCAGAGCTATAAGCCGGCTTGTTTCCGAAAAGCTTGGTTTGCCCCTATATGATAAAGACCTTATAAACAGAGCCGCTGTTGAAAGCGGAGTCGATAAAGAGGTTTTTGACAACGTGGACGAAAAGGTTAATACAAGTCTTCTGTTCTCTCTTGTGAGAAATCTTGAAAAAAACCGCAGCAAATATGATTCTCATGACGGTTCGGGAATTTTATCCTTGAACGAAAGGCTTTACCTTATACAAAAACAGATTATCAAGAAAATTGCTGCCGAAGGCTCTTGTATTCTGTTAGGCAGATGTTCCAATTTTACCCTGAAAAACGACCCCAACGCAATACATCTTTTTATAAGAGCGCCTCAGGAGTTTAAGCTGCAGCTTTTAAAGAAGTTCAGAAATCTTGAGCCTAATGCCGCTGCTAAACTGATTAAGGAAACCGACAAAGAAAGGTCAAACTATTATAAGTTTTATACAGGTTCAAAATGGGGAATGCCCGAAGATTACAGCTACATAATAGACAGCTCCGTTTTGGGCACTGAGGCAACAGCTGACTTAATTTGTGATTTAGTCGAAAAGAAACTCGAAAAGAATATTTAATATTAATATTATAAGGAGATTATACAAAATGAAAAAAGTAAATTTAGCCGTTGTAGGCGCAACGGGAATGGTAGGAAGAACATTTTTAAAGGTTTTGGAGGAAAAACAGCTTCCTATTGAAAACATATGGTTTTTTGCCTCAAAGCGTTCTGCAGGAAGTAAAATTACATTTAACGGCAAAGAATACACAGTAGAAGAGCTTGACGAACATTCTTTCGACAGAGGAATCGATATAGCCCTTTTCTCTGCCGGCGGCGGAACAAGCGAAATCTATTCTCCTATAGCTGCTGCAAAGGGCTGTGTTGTTATTGACAACAGCTCCGCTTGGAGAATGGACCCCGAGGTTCCTCTTGTAGTTCCCGAGGTAAACCCCGAAGACGTTAAGTGGAACAAGGGCATAATAGCAAATCCCAACTGCTCAACAATTCAGGCTGTTGTAGCTTTAAAGCCCCTTGATGATGCTTTTACAATTAAGAGAGTTGTTTATTCAACATATCAGGCTGTTTCAGGCGCAGGCAGAGCAGGCTGGGAAGATTTGGAAAACGGTTTAAAGGGCGAGGCTCCGAAGAAATTCCCCCACCCCATAGCAAATGACTGTTTGCCTCATATCGATGTATTTACTCCCGGGGGATATACAAAAGAAGAAATCAAAATGATCGATGAAACCAGAAAGATTCTTCATAAGCCCGACTTAAGAGTTACCGCAACCTGTGTAAGAGTTCCCGTTTTCAATTCACACAGTGAATCTATCAATGTAGAATTTGAAAAGCCTTTCTCAATGAAGGAAATCGTTGCAGCTCTGACAGGCGCTCCCGGTATCGTTATCGAAAACGACTCGGCAAATGATGAATATCCTCTTGCTATAAACGCAACAGGCACAGACGAGGTTTATGTAGGCAGAATCAGACGTGACAATTCAGTAAGAAACGGCATCAATATTTGGGTTGTAGCCGACAACATTCGTAAGGGCGCAGCCTCAAACGCAGTTCAGATTGCCGAATATATGATTAAAAACGATTTAATTTAAGAGGTGATAAACAATGGCATTATTTACCGGTTCGGGAGTTGCTATAGTAACCCCCTTTAAAGAGGACGGTTCGGTTAATTTTTCCGCCCTTGAAAGAATGATTGATTTTCAAATTGCAAACGGAACAGATGCAATTATAATCTGCGGAACAACTGGAGAGGCCTCCACACTTTCCGACGATGAACAAATCGACACAATAAGCTGTGCGGTAAAAGCAGCGGCAGGCAGAGTTCCGGTTATTGCCGGTGCCGGTTCAAATGACACAAAACACGGCTGTGAACTTTGCAGAAGAAGCGAAAAAACAGGGGCTGACGGTCTTCTTATAGTTACCCCCTATTATAACAAGACAACACAAAAAGGTCTTATAGAATATTACAAGGCTATGGCAGGCAGCGTAAATATTCCTATTATTATGTACAGCGTAGCCGGAAGAACGGGTCTTAATATAGCACCTTCAACTGTTAAAGCTTTAACAGAGGTAGACAATATTGTTGCCATTAAAGAGGCATCGGGAAATTTAAGTCAGGTTGCGGAGATTGCTGCTTTATGCGGTGACGATATCGATATTTATTCGGGAAACGACGACCAGATCCTGCCCCTTCTTTCACTTGGCGGAAAGGGTGTTATTTCCGTTTTGGCTAATGTAGCACCTAAAGACACCCATGATATGGTTACAAAATTCTTAGAAGGTGATGTTAAGGGTGCAATTAAACTTCAGCTGGGAGCAATCGATCTTATTAAGGGGCTTTTCTGCGAAGTTAACCCCATTCCCGTTAAGGCAGCCCTTAATATGATGGGTATGGAAGCCGGCGGCTACAGAGCGCCTCTTACAACAATGACTGACGAAAATTATAAAAAGCTCGAAAAAGCTATGAAGGACTACGGTCTGGTATAATAAATTCAAATTGATTTCGGACAGAAGAAAGGAGTTATGGATACAAATGAAGGATTTAGGCATGAAAAAGCTGGAAACCGAAAGACTTATACTCAGGAAAATAACCCTTGAAGACGGCCCCCAGATGTTTGAAAACTGGGCCTCAGATATCAAAACTACCTCATATCTTTCATGGCCTACCCATAAAACCCTTAAGGACACAAGAGCTGTTATTCATAAGTGGATTGAGGCTTATTCAAAACCTTTGGGATATAATTGGGGAATCCAGATTAAGGAAACAGGGGAACTTATAGGCAATATCGAAGTGACTTCAACGAATGCCGGTCAGCATCTCTGTCAGATCGCCTTTTGTATAGGCTCAAAATGGTGGAACAACGGATATGCAACAGAGGTCTGTAAGGCAGTTTTGGATTTTCTCTTAAATCATGTAGGGTTTTATGTTGTTGAATCACAATATTTGGCTGAAAATCCAGCGGCAGGAAAGGTTCTTATGAAGGCAGGTATGATTAAGGACGGAGTTATGAGAAAGCGCTATATGGGCAAAGTCGAGCCTATGGAGCTTGTTATGATTCGTTACTCAATTATTAAGTCTGAACTTTTAAGTCCGAAACTGATATAAAGAGGTAAGCAAGTTATGACAAAAATAATAATGCACGGATGCAATGGGCATATGGGCAAAGTTATATGTGATATTGTGTCTAAAGATAAAGAATGTGAAATAGCAGCGGGGATTGACATTGTGGAAAGCAATGCCCCCTTCCCCACTTTCACAAATATAAACGACTGCAAAATCGACGCGGACGTTATTATAGATTTCTCAACAGCGGCAGCTGTTCCCAGTGTTATTAAATATGCCCTCGAAAGAAAACTTCCGGTTATAATATGTACAACGGGCTTAAGCCCCGAAACGCTGGAACTTCTTAACAGTGCCTCCGAGGAAATTCCCGTTTTCCGTTCGGCAAATATGAGTATAGGTATAAATCTTTTATGCAGTATTCTTAAAAAATATGCGCCTGTTTTAAGTGAAGCCGGTTTCGATATTGAAATTTTAGAGAAACATCATAACCTTAAGTTAGATGCCCCCAGCGGTACGGCTATTCTTCTTGCAGACAGCATAAACGAAAGTATGTCGGGCAAGTTTAACTATGTCTATGACAGAAGCAGCTACAGAAAACAGAGAGACAAAAACGAAATAGGTATATCCGCTGTGAGAGGCGGTACAATCGTCGGCGAACACTCTGTTATGTTTGCCGGAAGAAACGAAGTGGTTGAGTTTAACCACTCTGCACACTCAAAAGATGTTTTTGCCGGAGGTGCAGTAAAAGCCGCAAAGTTTATGAAGGGCAAGCCCAAGGGAAAATATGATATGCAGTCTGTTATGAGTGAGTTATAACAGACTGAACAATTAATTATTAATAATAACAAAACACCCTGTGTCCGTAATTCGTTATTAATTACAACACAGGGTGTTTGTTAGGTTTTATATTTTTATGGGGATTGTAAGGAAGTAATGTCTTTTCGCATTTTTACTGAGCCTTTGCCAGTGTAATAAGAACGTCCAAACGAGTGTTTGAAAGATTCTTTGCCGCAGAGGTAAGCTCTTTAACCTTTGAGGGGTTATTTGCCTCTGTATCAAAAAATTCAGCCGGTGTTACGTTAAGGAATTTGCAAATACTGAAGAAAATCGGCATTGACGGCATAACGCCTCCGTTTTCGATATTGCTTATAACATCCTTGTCCTGTCCCATTGATATTGACATATCTCTGGCTGAAACACCTTTATTTTTGCGTAAACTTTTAAGTCTGTCTTTGAATTCTGTATTTTCCATATCTGCAAACCTCCTTCACGGGTTTTATTTTCGAATTTTTTTGAAACTGTCTCTTGTTTCTTTGATAATAATATTATATACTAAAAATTGTTAAAAGTAAAACAAACATTTTTAATGTTTACATTAGAAAAAACGATGTATGATCTGTTAATAAGAGGTGGTGTGCAGATGAACAGATATATAGCACTTCAAAAAATAGTCGAACTGGGCAGCTTTACAAAGGCCGCAAAAACACTGGGCTATACCCAGTCTTCCATAAGCCAGATGATAGTGTCCCTTGAGGAGGAACTGTCTATAAAGCTGCTTTACAGGTCAAGAACCGGGGTTAAACTGACCCTTGAGGGCGCCGACCTTTATCCCTATATAGAGCGGAGCATAAGAGAATATAAGGCTGTAGGCGACAAGGCAAACGAAATAAGAGGGCTTGACACGGGAACTGTCCGTGTGGGTACTCTTTCCAGCGTAACCTGCAACTGGATGCCCCTGCTCCTTCGGGATTTTGAGAAGAAATATCCCAATGTGGAATTTGTTTTTCTGCAAGGGGACTATGTTTCCATTCAGGAATGGATTAAAACAGGGGCTGTTGACTTCGGCTTTGTTACTCCGGCAGCGGTAAGCGGTCTTCAAACAATAGATATTAAAACAGGTGAAATGCTGGCTATTGTGCCTAAAAAGCACAAACTTGCAGGCAGAGACTTTATAGAGCTTTGGGAAATTGCCGACGAACCATACAT
Source organism: Clostridiales bacterium (assembly GCA_021203425.1). Classification (GTDB taxonomy): domain Bacteria; phylum Bacillota; class Clostridia; order Lachnospirales; family CAG-274; genus JAJQCI01. Next base: position 15,573 of record JAJQBF010000220.1, read on the forward strand.
ACTTCTTGAAGAAGGAAACTACAGCGAACCTCTTAATGCCTTTGAGGCTCAGGGAATCGCCCCTAAAATTAAATATACAATCCACGATGACTATGCCATAATGACAATGGTTGAACAGGGGCTGGGCGTAAGCATACTGGCGGAGCTTGTTTTAAAAAGGAGAACCGACAAAATCGTGTGTCTGCCTATAAATCCCCCTATTTACAGACCTTTGGCAATAGCCTATAAAAACAAAAACAGTCTGCCCATAGCGGCAAAATATTTCATAAACCACATAACGGAAAATATAGACATACTGCCGTAAAATATTCGGCAAAATTATTGTAAACAAAGTATAAGGGGCTGTGAAAAATTTAATGATTTCACAGCCCTTTAAAATATCATAAGTCGAAGCGACAGGATTCGAACCTGCGGCCTCTGCGTCCCGAACGCAGCGCTCTACCAAACTGAGCCACGCTTCGTTTGTCACCTTAACCATTATGCCATAAAATCATTAAATTGTCAAATGAAATTTTAAAAAACATATTGATACTTAAAAGTAATGGAATTCACCGCTTTTCTTTGAAAGTCAGGTCTATAAATTGTATATATTGCGCTTTAATAAGTCAATTTTATAAAAAAATTTGTAAGTATTTGAGAAAGTCATTGACTATTATTTCAAAAAATGTTATTATATAATTATAAATAATCAGCTTTGGGCAGTGCTCAGGGTGTTTAATTTTACAATTTTAATTATTTTAAAAGGAGGAAATAAAGTGAAAAAACAACCAAAAAAGGTTTTAGCCTTAGCTTTGTCAGCTGTTATGGCTCTGTCAACATTTATTTATGTAGGGGCAGCAGACGGCGCAGACGCAGCAGCTGAGACTGCTGAAGAGGCAGTTGTCGAAACAGCAGTGTCCGACACAGCTATTGTTACTTACAGTGACACAGAAGAGGCAACAAATGCAGATTTACTTAATTCATCTTATGCTGAAGGCGAAGAAATCGACTACGGCTTAACCGGAATTACAGTATATGCTGCAACAGCTCTGACCTTAGGTAATGATTCTACAGGTGATTACCTCAGAAGCAGCTTGAGCAATGTAGCATATGCCGATACAAGCGGAAACACTATCAGCACACGTCTTCTCTTCAAGGTTACTCCCACTGTAACAGGCGACATAACAGTTACTTCCGGAGCAACAGGCAAAACAGGCTATGTTCTTGAAGAAACAGACACAGAAGGAGTATTTGAAGTTACAAGTACTACAGACAGTGCAGATACTATTATAGGTTTCCTTACAGCAGGCAAAACATATTATATTGCTTACAGCGGAACAAACCCCAAAGTTTATTCATTTGCCTATGTTGAAGGCAGTGAAGCTGCAACAACAACAGAAGGAACTACAGAAACAACCACAGAGGCATATACGGTAGACCTTACAGACATTAATGATGTTGACAGGGCAACTCCCGGAACAGCCACTGACGGAAGTTCACATACTCTTTGGATCGTAGGCGACTCTACAGGTTGCTACTACAACGAAACAAGCCGTATTATAAACAGAAACGGTTTCGGTATGGCTTTAGGCGATGACGCAGCTAACTGTTATACAGCCGAATATAAGATTTTTGACAATGAAAATCTTGAGGTAAGAAACTTAGCGGTATCCGGCAGAAGTTCTCTTGACTACCTGACAGACAGCTATTACACAACTCTTACGTCAGGCTGGAAGGAAGGCGACTATTTAATTATTGCTTTCGGTCACAATGACGAAAAGAACACAGATACAGCAAGATTTACAGATGCTTCATTAGGCGCTGAAGGCTGGAACACATCAAATCAGTTTGCTTATTCACTTTATGCAAACTATATCCTTCCGGCAGTTCAAGCAGGGGTTACACCTATTTTGGCAACTCCCATTATAAGAAGATCCACAAGCGCAAGCGGTCCTTCCGGCAGCAACGTACATGACTGCACAAGCTCAGGAATAGGCGACTACAGACAGACAATTATCGATTTAGGTACTAAGTTTGGTTTATCCGTAATCGACAATACATACAACACATATATGGAATGTATTACTTTAGGCACAGGCGACTGCACAATAAGTGATGACAAGACATCTTGTGAACTTACAGGCTATGCTGCATATCATTCTGTTCAGTCAACAGGTATAGACAATACTCACGTTGGTCCTTCAGGTGCAAGAATGATTGCTTACTTTATGGGTCAGACTATAAAGGGCAATGATATTGAGTTCGGAGTAACAGGCGATGGCTCTTCCACAATTACACCTATCCTTACAGACTGTTCAGCCGATAACGGCAGTGTATTTACAAGTCTTGCTACATTCTTCGGAACAGACGCAGACGCAGACCCCAGAACAGGGGAATATAATGATACAACCGAAGAAGATGATTCCTTCAAGATCTATATGAACTACGACGGAGACGCAAGCAAGCTTTATGCAGGCGACGCTTTCAATATTGACGTATGTGCTGCAAATGTAACAGAATCAGGTATCGGCTCAGTTACAATTACATTCACATACAACACAGAAGAAGTAACTATCGGCAGCGGCGACTTAACAGACAGCGCAGGCAATGTTATAATTACAGCATCTGACTTTGCAGCAGCAGTAGCAGCTCAGACAACAAGCGGAGTATACAACACAATTACTCTTACATCTAACTTCTCAACAGCTGTAACTGCAGACGAAACTCTCTTCAGTATTCCTTTCACTCTTAACAAGAGAGGCGAGGTTGCTATTACAACAGATTCCGTTTCCGTAGCAGATGCATCTGGAACAGCTTATACAGATGTATCTACACCTGAATTTGTAATTAACGCAGACTCCGATATTACAGACGGTGATGATGAAACAGACGGTCTTGTTATTACTCCCAAATTAACAGCTAATGAAGACGGAACATATACACTTGACTATGTTTTAAGCGGAAACACATCAGAACTCGGCATAAGCGCTATGACACTTTATGTTGACTATGATCCTTCAGTAGTTATGGTAACAGGCGCAAACGACACAGCAGAGGTAGGCAGTGTTGACAGTGCAGACGCAATCCTTGAATACTTAATGCCTTACGCTACAGTTACACAGCAGATTGCTCTTGTTCCCGATGCAGGCGATGCAGACTATGCAGATGCAGCAGCAGGTCCCGCTGGCGGAACAAAGACAGCCGCTCAGCTCGGCAGAATCAGACTTGCAAACTACTTAACAGACGCTGACAGCGACGGAAAGAATGACTCAGCTTATAACAACGGTGTAATATTCTCACTTGTTTTAACAGCAGTTTCCGCAGCATCAGCAGACGAAGTTGCAGCAGCTGTTTCAACAGGAACACCTTCGGCAGGCGCTTTCGGCAACGCTGACGGCGAAGAAATAACCGTTACAATTGAAGGCAATACTTCCGGCAGCAGCGAAGAAACAGGCTTAAGAGGCGACGTTGACAACAACGGCATAATCACGGCTAACGACGCAGCTTGTCTCCTTACTTACGTTCTTAACAACGATAACCTTAACTCAAGTTGGGTTGTAACAGATTACGTTGCAAACGTAAACGGCGATGAAACTATCGATGCAGCAGACGTAGCTGAAATTATGAGCAAGGTTCTTAACTCAACATATGTATTCAGCGCAGACGCAGCAGCTTAAAATTAAATTGTAAAATTAACATAACATAAAGATGAACCGGCGGGGATCAGCCCTGCCGGTTTTCTTTTTTACGCAGAACTCGGCTGAACTGTCACATGAAATTATACAAACAGAACTGTCACATGAGATTATACACGTC